>JAKFXB010000091.1 GCA_021731585.1 Alphaproteobacteria bacterium | reverse complement strand
CTCTAACCAACTATTTAATAGTTCATCATTTTTTCCAATTGTACCAGAAACATCCTTATTTCCATAATCAAGCTTGTTTACGTAAGCTTGAAACCTCTCTTTTCCAAGGCGTTGTGTAATTTGGTGGGAAAACCATAAAACTGAGTTGTGCATAAAGGTAGCAGGGGTATGCTCTCCATGCCAACCGTATTTAATTCCCATTTCGGGCTTATACCAATCTTGAAAATTTGCTTCATATTCTTTTTTAAAAGTCCATTTTGGAGAATCTTTATCTATTAAGATTCCTGAGTCAAATCCTATAAGAGCTAAGGCAATTTTAAAAGTCGAACAAGGAGGGTTTTGGGTATCACAGTCTCCTTGTATTTTCACTATTATGCCATTCCTTTTTGCTATAAAAGCAGTATTTATAGATATAGGCTCAGCAATGCTGGCTGTAAGATTGAAGCCTAAAATAACAAAGGTTATACTAAAGAACAATTTCATTATTGGGTCCTTATCTGACTTTAAAATAGTGGCTTTATATCCAAATTTTGGAAGTAAGCTGAGAGACAGCCTGTAACAAACTCAAGGGGCATCGTCAACTTAGTTAACAATCCTACCGTAGCCATTAACCTAAAGAACAATGAGTCATTCAAAATTTACATGAGGCTATTTAACAAACATTAAATATAAAAACAACCTCTATTTATCCATTTTCCTTTCATTTATTAATCATTTTTTCAACCTATTGAAAGTTAAAAAAATTTAAATATCAAACCTCAATTACAAGGCCATCGTAGGCAGGTTCAACACCTTTAGGAAGCTCTTTAAGAAGCGCCTCATAATCAAGAAGAGCTGACATATGGGTTAAATAGGCCCTCTTGGGCTTGACCCTTTCGATCCATTTTAAGGTTTGTTCAAGATGGGAATGACTGGGGCGCGGGTCCCTTGAAATGCAGTCTACAATCCACACATCCACTCCTTCTAAAACCTTAAAAGCAGCCTCATCAAGTTCAACTACATCCGTGGAATAGGCGATTTTTTCAAACCTATATCCGACTGTCGTCGAATAACCATGACCTTGTAAAAAAGGAACAACGGAAATACCACCAATTTGAAAGGGCGCTTCTACAATATTCGCTGTGAGAAAAGCATAATAGATATCTGGTTTTAGGGTTTCTGAGGGAAAAGCATAAGCAAAACGTCTTTTGATGGACTCAATAGTATGGGCATCACTATAAATAGGAATCGGGATTTTATTCCCATAAGTAAAGGCACGCACATCATTAATGCCATGGGTATGGTCCGCATGATCATGGGTATAGAGAATGGCGTCTGGTCTTCCTATGCTCGTGGAAAGCAGCTGCATACGAAGATCGGGGGAGGTGTCTACTAAAAGCGTTGTTTCATCCTGTTGCACTACTATAGACGCGCGGGTGCGTACATTTTTGGGATTAGCGGGATCACATTCTCCCCATCTTCCCGTCACAACAGGAACGCCTTCGGAAGCGCCACAGCCTAAAATAGTTACGCGCATGATAATTTTACCTTTGAAAATAATGTTAAAAAGTTTTGACTGGTCTGCTCACACAATTGATTGAAACTAACGGCTTTAAGCTCTGCTAGCTTTTTAGCGGTTTCCACAACATAGGCCGGCTCATTGGGTTTTCCGCGATAGGGCTCCGGGGCAAGAAAAGGCGCATCGGTTTCAACCAATAAACGGTTTAAGGGAACGTCCTTAACGACGTCTCTTAAGGAGGAGGTTTTCTGAAAAGTAATAATTCCTGAGATTGAGATATAAAAACCAAGATCGAGAGCCTGATCCCTTAGCTTTTCACTTCCTGTAAAACAATGAATAAGCCCTCGGACTCTCCCCTGCCCTATAGTTTTTAAAAGCTCAAGAGTATCCTCTTCCGCATCCCGCGTATGAACGATCAAAGGAAGGTCAGCTGCAAGAGCAGCTTTTATATGGGCCTTAAAAGCTTTTTTCTGTTCGTCCTTGGGACTATGAGCGTAATAATAATCTAGACCTGTTTCTCCAAAAGCCACAACCCGAGGATGCTGGGCTGCTTCCGTCAAAAGTTTAAAAAGATCACTATTCTTATCCACTTTTTCTGCTTCATGGGGGTGTACTCCTACGGAGGCAAAAATTCGCTCGTCACTTTCCGCAAGGGAAGTCACGACAGGGATCTTTGGAACGTCAGTGCAAATGGTCAAAAAGAGATCAACCCCTTTACTTTGAGCCCGCTTCAAGGTTCCTTCAATATCACTGGCCATGGGGTCATAATCAAGATGACAATGGCTATCGATAAGAAACATTCTGTTCTTTCCTTAAATTAAATTATTCGATAGTATACACAACAAATTAAATTTTCTTAAAGGGTATTTCATGTTTCGCGCTCTCGCTCTCATTCTTATGATCGTTGCTTTACGCCCTGCGCATGCTGATGAACAGGCACAAACGGTCATTATCACACAAGTTAAGGAGGGTGTTCTTAACCCTTCTATTACAGGTGTGGGGACATTCAGTGCCTACAATGATGTGACTTTAAAGGCAGAAGTTGCAGGGCGAATTCAAACTGTGCATTTCAAAGAAGGTGAGTTTGCAAAGCCCGATCAAACACTTTTTACAATTCACAATGAGGAGCAGCAAGCCAACGTCAAAAAGGCTGAATCTACACTTCAAAAAAACAGAAATATTCTTAAACGTAAACAGGAACTTGCAATAAGAAAGTTTGCGAGTCTCCAAGATTTAGAAATGGCCGAAACGGATGTTAAATCTTCCGAAGCTGATTTGATTCTTGCGAAGGAACAGCTTGAAAAGACTAAGATTCTCGCTCCTTTCGATGGCGCTCTCTCGGAAAGAAAAGTTGGGAAAGGCTCTTATGTTATTGAAGGAGATTTTTTGGTGCGTATTCAAGATATAACGCCTATTCGCCTCAAATTTACGCTTCCTCAAAAAGAAATTCCCCTTATAAAAGTTGGCGACAAAATCCTTGCAACAACTGATGTTTACCCGGGCACGACTTTTACGGGCACCGTTGAAGCCATTGAGCCGGCTGTTGATGAATCGACCCGTAGCGTTATGATATTTGCAACATTTCCCAATGAGGATAAAAAGCTCATCCCTGGCCTTTACGCCTGTGCAGAATTAAAAACCACTCTCAACACAAAAAATTCTCTTTTTGTTCCTGAGCAAGCGCTAGTGATTCGTCCTACGGGAAGCTATGTCTATAAAAAAGTAGGGAACAAAGCGATTCTCACGAAAGTTACTTTGGGCCAGCGCACTGCCGATCAAGCCGAAATCCTCTCGGGTCTTACTAAAGGAGACTCTATCGTTCTTGAAGGACAGGATAAAATTCAAGATGGCTCAATCATCACCGTTGCATCAAAACCCTAGGCCTTAAGGAAAAGTTGTCATGTTTATTACGGATGTAGCGATTAAACGGCCTATTTTTTCAATTGCCCTCAGCCTGATTATTATCATTGTTGGCCTGTTATCCTATATGAACCTTGGCCTACAACAATATCCTGACGTTGAAGAACAGGTTCTCATAGTTGAAACTAATTACTCGGGGGCAGCTGCGAATATCGTTGAATCTAAAATCACAACATTTTTAGAAGATACGCTTGCAGGTATTCCTGGCCTTGATTACATGGAGTCCTCCAGTAATACAGGCAGCAGCCATATTAATCTTTTTTTGCGTCCTGAAGTCTCCCTCTCTGACGCCGCTTCCGATGTGCGTGAACGTATTTCTCAAGTCGTCAGCGATTTACCAGAAGAGGCTGACTCACCTGTCGTTATCAAAAGCTCTGAGTCAAAAGATCCCTTTATGTATCTGACTCTCACAAGTCAGACCCATCCTGAAACAGATCTCACTGATTATGCTGATCGTAATTTAAAGGGAACTTTTGAGACTATCCCCGGCGTTGGTAGTGCTGACATTTATGGGAATGCTGTAACGATGCAGGTTCGTTTGGATCGTGAAAAAATGAAGGCCCATAACGTTTCAGTCACGGATGTGATTAATGCTCTTGAAGACAATAGCCGAGAATTTCCCGGGGGAAGCATCGTTAAAGGACAGCGATATGTTAACATTGTGGTGGACTCGGGATTAAATACCCCTGAGGAAATGAGTGAGTTAGTTGTTCGCGGAGATAAAGGATCCCTTATTTACCTCAAGGATATTGCCAGCATTACCTTTGACAAAGATTCTCGTGAAAATGAATGGCTCCCCCGATATAACAAAAGCCCTGCCGTTTTTATGGGAATAAAGAAGCGGGCGGACGGCAATGTCCTCTCCATCTCCCATACTATAAAAGATTTCATTTTACAAATGGCGCCTTCCCTTCCTCAAGGAATGAAAGTTGATATTGGCTATGACTTTTCAATGTTCATTGATGCTTCCATTAAAGCTGTTCAAAGAGCAATAGTAGAATCGATTATTCTTGTTCTTTTGATTGTTTTCTTCTTCCTCCATTCGGCGCGTGCCACGCTGATTCCTTTGCTGACGATCCCCGTTTCCCTCATTGGATCTTTTGTTTTCCTTTACCTTTTTGGATGTTCCATTAATACCATTACGCTTTTAGCCATGGTCCTTGCCATAGGCCTTGTTGTGGATGATGCGATCGTGGTTCTCGAAAATATCCATCGTCATATTGAGGAAGGACTTGCGCCTATGGACGCAGCCCTCAAAGGAAGTCGAGAAGTTGCCTTTGCTGTCATTGTCATGACACTCACCCTTGCCAGTGTTTATGCCCCCATTGCTTTCATTCAGGGACTTACAGGAAAACTCTTTGCGGAATTTGCAGTATCTCTTGCGGGAGCCGTTCTTATCTCTGGCGTTGTGGCTTTAACCTTATCTCCCATGATGTGCTCCCGTCTTTTAAAGCCTAAAAATCTAGAAAGTCGTTCTCGGTTTTCACGCTTTATTGAAGGGGTTATTGAAGGACTTAGCAAAAGATACCAAGCGAGTCTTCAAAAAGGACTTGCCCGCCCCAAACTCCTTGGCAGCCTTCTTGCCCTTACCCTCATCGCCGGTGGTATTCTCTTTTATGTCATGCCTTCTGAACTTGCCCCTCAAGAAGATCAATCCCTTATCCGGGCTTGGGTCCAAGGGCCGAAGGGCGCGACCTTAGAATCAATGACTCCTTATGCTCTTCAAATGGAAGAGCTACTCTCATCAACTCCTGAGCAGGCCTCCTTGTGGGCGGTGGCGCAGCGGTCTGGCATTTGGGGAGGCATTCGTCTGAAACCGTGGGATCAACGCTCCCGAAGCCAAACAGATATTATTCAAGAGTTAAGACAAAAGGCCAAAGCAATCCCTGGCGTAGATGTTTCCATTTTTCCCATGAAAGGTCTTCTTGCAGGCGGACAAGCTTCGATTGAAATGGCCCTTAAGACCACAAAGTCCTATGAATTTCTTGAAGCCGAAGCGGATAAGCTGGTTAAAACTCTAAAACAATCTCCTATTTTTGATTCCGTCAGCCATGGGCTTTATCTTGGTACGCCTCAATTAAATGTTCAAATTGATCGTAACAAAGCTTCTCTTTTGGGCGTTAAGATAAAGGATTTAGCGCGCGCCTTAGAAGTAATGTTAAGCGGATCCAGCGTCACCACCTTTCAAAAAGAGGGTAAAAACTATGATGTCGTTGTCCAATCCGTTGAAGGCCATAAAAGAAGCATGGAGGATATCGGTAATTTTTATGTGAATGCTTTTCAAGATACACCATCCCTTGGCAACATCCCCCTCAGTAATCTGATCACCCTTAAAGAGGTTGCTATTCCTGGGGATTTAAAACATATGAATAAAATGCGCTCAACCGTTCTCAACGCAGAGTTAAATCCAGGCTATTCCCTTCAAGAAGGCTTAAATGCCGTGAATGCGGCCCTCCAAAAGCAACTCTCCCCTTCCCTACATTATGAACCTGTTGGCAATTTGCGCAAATTCTTGCAATCAAAAATGGACATGTACGTCATGTTTGCGGCAGCCCTCTTATTTATCTACCTTGTTTTAGCCATTCAATTTGATAGCTTGATTGACCCACTTCTCATTATGGTAACGGTTCCCCTGTCCATGGTGGGTGGCCTTCTTGCCCTTTATCTTACGGACGGCACCCTTAATATCTTTAGTCAAATCGGCCTTGTGACCCTGGTGGGGCTCATTACAAAGCATGGGATTTTGATTGTTGATTTTGCGAACAAAGAACGCCTCAAAGGGCTTTCTGTGACGGAGGCGATTCAAAAGGCGACTCTTCTGCGCTTTCGCCCTATTTTAATGACCACAGGCGCTATGGCCCTGGGCGCCATTCCCCTTGCCCTTGCTATGGGGGCTGGAGCTGAAAGCCGCCAACAAATTGGCTGGGTCCTGGTGGGAGGCCTCCTAGGAGGTACCTTCTTTACCCTTTATGCCGTACCCTTTGTCTATCGGCTTGTGAAGGGAAGACAGTGAGAAGTTTTAGGTTTATTTTATTTCTTATTTTCCTCAGCGTACTCTTTAATCTAAGGAGTTATGCTTTTCATACTGAATGGGAAAGCCCAACATTAGATTCAGCGGCAGATGACCCCTGGAAACATCGTCTCTCCAAGGAATTACCAGAATCTGTTTTGGATCAACTTTATGAAACAAACAAAGCAAGTTTTGTTTCAAAAGAAGACTTTCTCTCCGCCATACAAATGACTGATAGTCAACAGCAGGTTCGGATGGGCGACTTTGCTTATGATAACCGCCTTCTCATTGGAATGGGGGAAGAAGGACGCGTGTGTCTCGCCCGACATCTACCGACAGGTTATTATACAGCCCTTAAGACGCCAGTACGGACAAGTGAGTATAAAGCCTTTAGAAACCTTGGGCGGTGCTATGCTTGTTTTGTAAAAGACTCTCAATATTATATTTATACTCCTTTCATCATGGGCACACCTCTTTCTGAATATTATTTAGATGAAGAGCGACTTGGTGTTACAATTGATAATCAAAATAATGTTGAGTATAAGAAGTGGCCTCATAACTTAAGACTTTTAGATGCTTTTCTTGTAGAGCTCGAACGGTGTGTTAAATATGAAGGAAATCCCCGAGAGTTTGATTTTAAGAGTATATTTATCATTGACGATTCTCCAGAAGAGCCGAAGGTCATTTTTGTTGATCTAGAGACGGGGGACTATACACCAAAAGGCAAGGACTATATTCCGGACGAATTTTGTTTGGCGATGTTTCGCTTGCTAGGATCTCAAGGTAGTTCTGGAATGGAGCGATTGGTCTTTCCTAAACCTATTCAGGACTTTTTCGAAAGAGCCAGTAAAGGAGATGGATTTCATATTCGTTTAACAGAGTTAAAAGAGGCCCGCAATCAACTGATGACAGGAATGCAACAATTGGGATATCCTGGCTTAAATGGACAAGCTTCTTGCTCTAGCCATGAGTGCTCGGGCGTTATTCTTCAACCTTGTTAAGATAGAGTTTTTTCAAACTCTCATAAGTCATCTTCATTTCTGGGTAATAGGCTTTAATGCGTTCATACACTGCATCGGCTTTAACTTTTTTATAAGTATGAGACATAACGTTTCGATCCTTAAGCATTTCAAGCCAAAGGGTTTCATTATCAAACCATTTCATCTGATAAGCCTGGGAAATAGCCTGACGAGGAGATAAAACCTCTTTCCCTTCCATTTCTGCGAAATTCGCAAAATTTTTCCAAAAAAGCTCTATGCAAAATTCAAAACGCTGAATTGTACCATCCATAATAAAGCGGTGCTCATCCAAAGGAGCCTCTAGAATTTCTTTTAATCTATCCAAGGCTTCGCCTAAATCAGAAAAATTTTGCATCCATAAAGGGTCCGTCACGTGATCTCCTTTCCTCTTGAAAAGTAAAACTCTGTCTTCCTTTAAACGTTGTTCAAAGGAAGATTTTTTTTCAATTTCATCCAATCTAACACAATCTATTTTCAATAAAGTATCCGCATTCTCAAGGATATCTAAAACTTCTTGCCATTGTGAAGGGGTGGCATGCGGAGAATCAATGACTAAATCTATATCAGAGCGTTCCTGAAAGTCCCCCCGAGCACGAGAGCCATAGACCCATATCCTTTCAATAAAAGGAAGGGCAATTAATTTTTGGAAAAATTCATAATCTGTAACTTTCATCTTCATAAAAAAAGTGTAATCTTTAATACTGAATACAGCAAGAGATACAACGCAGGAACATTTCAAGTTCCCAGCACCCTTCATTTACAACCCCGTGGAAGGTCCATGAGACGTCAAAGCTTGAAGAGTATGAAGTCCCAATGTCCTCAGCGGGATTCAGTAAAACTTTTTGAGATATTTGGTATAGTTACAAAATGTCTTTATTAATCAGCAGACAGAAAAACCCCATTCTTCAAATCTTTTTCAAACTCTGCAAGCCATGTGCCGGTCCCCGCCTGACTACGATAGGATTTTGATTTTTGATGTTCCAGATGGGTTGCCGTTGTCTTAACAACAATCACATAGCTAAGGTCATTCATATCCATTGTTTCTTGATCTTCAACAATTTCTAAAAGAAAATGGTGGAGTTCATGACCATAAGTTGCCAAAAGCTCAGAATAGGTTTGCTTTTCAGCTTCTGAAAGCAAACCATTTTCATCAAGAATAGGCATACCTTTTTCCCTTCTAAAGATTTAATTAAGAGTCCGAGGAATCTTTGTTTCCTCTTTTGGATCGCAAACTTCCCCTGAGTAAGGGCCAGCCTCTGTACTTTTTTTTTCACACGCCACTAAAAGCGGCAATGAAAGGCTAATTAGAATTAAAAAATGTTTCCCCATGATCTCCTCCCTTTCTTTTTTTCTATTAAAGCAAAAAAAGAGGATAAAAACAAGTCTAGCGGCGCCCAGTGTAGTCATGCCCCGCCCACAGGAAGTAATTCACATCCAGCGAGGACGCAAACTCCCAACGCCTTGTGAATGGGGAAAAACTAACCCCTGTCATCTCTTGGTTCCCCAGGCCGAAACTTGCAAGCTTCTTCGATAGTTCTTCAGGCTTCATAAACTTTTCCCAAGTATGGGTACCCAACGGGGCCCACCTTAAAACATATTCGGCAGCCACAATGCCCAAAAGATAGGATTTAAAGGTGCGATTAAAGGTGGTCACAACTATCCCGCCTTGAGGAACAAGGCGCACGGCACATGCCTCGAGAAAGGCATCAGGGTGATCCACATGCTCAATAATTTCAGAAGCTATAACCACATCAAAGAGAGACGTGTCAGAGGGCAAATCTTCCACAGCGCAGTCGAGATAGGTGATCTTGAGCCCCATTTCTTTGGCATGCATTTTAGCAACTATAATATTTTCTTTCACTGGGTCAATGCCGGTGACATTGGCTCCGAGACGCGCCAAGGGCTCACATAAAAGCCCCCCTCCACAACCCACGTCTAAAATGCGCAGGCCCTTCAAGGGCTGGGTGGCGTTGTCCTTAATATTTAAATGGATACAAACCTTTTCTTTAATAAAAGCCATGCGTAAAGGCGTGATGTCATGAAGCGTCTTAAATGGCCCCGTCTCATCCCACCATGTGGCACTGTGGGTTTTGAAGTGCTCCAGCTCTGCCGTATTACGCGTATTGAGTGTCATGATACTTTTATCCTTTAAGGAGGTGGCCCCTCCCCCTCACAACTCTGAGAAAAATTCTTGCAATTCATCATTTATGACACTACATACTAGATATTCTTAAGGAATTTTAAAAGGTTATTCTTAAATTGTCTGGTATGGGTTTAAAAAAAGCAATGGCTGTTCTGACCGGAGGATTCGCCATCTTTGCCATGTTTTTTGGCGCAGGGAACCTGATTTTCCCCCTCGAGGCGGGAAAACTCGCCACCAGTTCTTTCCTTCCTGCTTTTTCTGGCCTCGCCTTAACGGGAATTCTCGTTCCACTTTTAGGTTTGATCGCAACCCTCATTTACAACGGAAATTATCAAGATTTTTTTGATCGTTTTGGAAAAATCCCTGCTTTTCTTTTGATTCTTTTCCTTCTCCTATTGATGGGTCCTTTTGGCGCCCTGCCCCGCTGCCTTACGGTTGCCTTTGGCAGCTTTTCAATGTTGTTCCCTACATTTCCCTTAATGGGATTTAGTTTTATCATGACAGGGGTTGTCTTTCTTTTGTGCCTCAATGAAAATCAAGTCGTGCCGCTGATGGGTGCCGTCCTTGCCCCTGCAAAAATACTTTCCGTAGGGTTGATCCTTTTTTTTGGTCTTCTCTTTGCAACCACACCAGAAACAGGAGTCATGGCCACTTCCGCTGCCTTTGAAGACGGCATTTCAAAGGGCTATCAAATGATGGATCTTTTAGCGTCTTTCTTTTTCGCAACGGTCATCGTTCGCCATTTTCAAGTTAACTTCAACGTCGAAACAAACGGCTCTCCCTTTTGGCTTTCCCTTTATGCCATTCTGATTGGCTCAGGCCTTCTTTTTGCAATCTACTTTGCCTTAATCTATCTAGGCGCTACCTTTGCCAATGATCTTGGTCAAAATGCGCCTGAGCAATTTTTAAGTGTCATTGCCTACCTTACCTTGGGGGATTTCGGAGGAAACTTGGTTTCTGTAGCCATCATCCTGTCCTGTTTAACAACGGTTGTTGCACTCACAACCGTTTTCTCTGATTATCTTTTTGAACACATTTTTAAAAAGCGCCTACAGCGGCTTTATTGTCTCATCTTGACCTGTATTGCGACCTTTTGTATGTCTAACCTTGGCTTTAGTGGCATCGTAAGCTTTCTTACTCCCATCCTATCCTATCTTTATCCTTTATTGATTGGCTTGACTCTTCTCAACATCACCACCTGGGCCTGGCGTCAAACCCGTTTTGCAAAACCTCAAGTCACAAAAAATGGGATTTCTATAAATTAAAATTTGATGTATTCTGTTCTCCTTAATTTTAGATAGGATACTTCAATGCCTTCCCATTCCCAGCCCATTTCCTTAAGATCTTGGATCGTCCTCCTTGCTGTGGGCGTCTTGATTTTCATTCTCAATATCGACTACACAGCCGTAAACCTAACCTTGGTTCCTATTGCGGAAGAAATTCAGACGGATCTGAATAACCTTCAATGGCTTCTTAGTGCTTATGTTTTGGTCTGGGCTGCCTTTGTCATTCCTGCAGGACGACTGGCTGATATCTATGGAAAACGAAATGCCCTTATTGCAGGCCTTCTTGTCTTTATGGCGGGCTCTTGCCTTGCCGGTCTCGGGGAGTCTCTTGAAATCCTGATTCTCGGACGTGCTCTCCAAGGTGTTGGCGCTGCGATTTTTTCAGCTCCTGCCTGGGCCTTTGTATTCACAACTGCTTCCCCTGAAAGACAAGGTTTTGTTATGGGAATCATCCTCTCTTTTGCCGGCTTTGGTCTGGCCACAGGTCCCACCCTTGCCGGCTTTATTATTCAAGAACTCAGCTGGCGCTGGATTTTTTATGTTAATATTCCTTTAGGCTTCCTGGTCATTGCCATTCTTTTGATATACTCTCAAAAGGATGAGGTCGCTTCTAACAAGCAGAAAGTTGATATTTTAGGAACCCTTCTTTTAAGTACGGGGCTTTGCCTTTGTGTGTATGCCTTAAACCAAATTGAAGTGTGGGGGCTACAAAGTCCTTTGCTGTGGAGCACAACCGCCTTTGGAGTAAGCCTTCTCGGCGCGTATTACCTGCGGGACCGTGTGCAAAAGTTCCGTATGGTACCTCCTCATCTTTTCCGTAACAAAGCCTACATGGCCGCCAGCTTGGGCGAATTTTTCATGGCCATCAATTTTTCCATGGTGCTGGTACTGATGGGCCTCTACCTACAAAATACGTTGCATTATACAAGCTATCAGGCAGGCCTTATTTTTATCTCGATGACTATCAGCATGGGCTTTCTCTCCCCTATCGGCGGAAAGATGATCGATACCTTTGGCATCCGTGGCCCCATGGTGTTAGGCGCTCTTCTCACCTCCTTTGCCATGGCGATGATGGCCTTTTTAAATGTTAATTCTTCCCTCTCCTATGTTGTGACAAGTCTTTTTTGTGTGGGCACAGGTTTAGGGATGTACTTCACCGCTTGCAGCACGGCCATGATGCGCTCTGTGCCGCAGGAAGATTTAAATGTGGCCTCTGGCGTTTTTATGATGTTCATGATGGTGGGCAACACCTTAAGCATTATTCTTTCCACAAGCTTCGTGGTTATATTTGGACGAGATTACCTTTGGAACATTACTCAAGAGAAGGGAATGCCCCTTGTTCCAGAGCAACACCAGCAGCTGGCAGGAATCATTGCCAAAGTTGAGCATTCAGCAAGCCAATTGACTAGCTTTTCCTCAGAGCAAATACCTTTTCTCCTTCATTCCATTGATAAAGCCTTTGTTTATGGTTTTTCTATCAATATGATCATTGGTGCTTTTGCCGCCTTTATATCAGCAAGCCTGACCCTCTGGGGGATTCGGTCCTTAAAAGCCCCGGCTACAACCACTCATGCTCAGGTCAGTTTGTAGAGATTTTCTCTGATCGTGAATCTTTTAATTAAATACCCCGGGGAAAACCCGCGGGGTATTTAAGTTCACTAATTTAGGTTTATTACTAACTTACCTATCTTCGAGTTATTAGTTTTTGTATTCACAATAACAACCATTTGGTCTACCTACTTCATCTTTGCAAAGCGGATCATTGAATTTTATAGTTTTGCCTCTATAAGGGATCTTCTCGCCACAAGTGCACGCATTCGAAGTAGCAGTAGCAGGCACACAACCTTCAAACTCTTCTCTGGAGTATCCTTTTTCACTAAAAAATAGAGAAGAAGTCACAATCATCAATGAGAGAGATAGTTTTTTCATTAGTTTTTCCTTTCTGCTGTTATGAATTTACACATTAACAAATTCATTATTAAAAAAGTATTAACATTTTTTCACAACAGGACATTTTTTAATTTTTTTAATAATTAGCCTATTTTGATTGAAGTTATCCACAGGACGTGCTACCTCTCCTATGGTTACAGTTCATGAAGGAGTAAGCATGCTGCAAAGAAGCTATAATTGGATATTAAGTTTTGCAAACCATCCTTATGCTATCTGGATTCTTGCCGCTGTTGCTTTTGCTGAAAGTTCTTTTTTTCCCATCCCCCCTGATCCGCTTTATATTGCTATGCTTTTCGCACGTCGCGACCGGATTTGGGAGCTAGCTCTTATTTGCACCCTCTCTTCCGTTATTGGCGGTTGGCTTGGCTATGCCATTGGCTATGGCCTTTATGAGACCCTAGGTGAATTTATACTCCAAGCTTACGGCCTTCAGGGAGCCTTTGACCGTTTTCAGCACAGTTTTAATGAGTGGGGTTTCTGGATTGTAGCTTTGAAGGGCCTCACCCCCATTCCTTATAAAGTTGTAACGATTGCTTGTGGTGTGACGGGGCTTGATTTTACTTCCTTCACAATTGCATCCATTATTGCACGCGGCTTCCGCTTTTTCACACTAGCAGCCTTATTTTGGTATTTTGGCCCCAGCATCAAAGAGTATATCGACAAAAATTTAACTTTTGTCACCCTCACGGCTCTCGCCGCCCTTGTCGGCGGCTTTGGAATTATTTATGCTTTAGGGTGAAAATAAAAAATAAAATAAAGGGGAGAGACTTATGTGCCTAAAATATCTGAAATGTCTTACACCGCGGAACATGCTGGGAGTCTTAGCCCTCATCTGTGCTGGTGTCTTAATTGCCGCTTACATCATGGAAAACTACTTTGGCATTCATCCTTGTCAAATGTGCCTTTATGAACGGGACGTATTTCTAACAGCCGGCGGTCTTTCCTTGCTTTCTTTTTTTATCGTGCCGCTGCGCTTTAAACCCTATGCAGTTTTGCTTATGGGGTTTATTTTTCTTTTCGGCGCAGGACTTGCGGGCTATCACGTGGCCATTCAACAGCAATGGGCTGAATTACCCTCCTTTTGTGCCGCCAATGATTTTAGCGCTTTTGAATCTATTGAATCCTTAAAAGAGCAACTCTTAAAAACCCCCTTTGTACGCTGTGATCAAGTGACTTGGAGCCTCTTTGGCCTGTCTCTTGCAGCTTATAATGCTCTTATTTCCCTTATCCTGGCTCTTTTTTGTGGGGTATGGTTTTGGAAAAGGTAGATATAGCGCCCCTGCTCCGCGTCAATTTAGCGGGGGAATATGGGGCAAAGCGTATCTATGAGGGACAGCTGGCTGTTTTGAAAAATAGCCCTTCTGCCCCTCTTTTAGAACATATGAAAGCCCAAGAAGAAGTGCATTTACACACCTTTGAAGAATGGGTCGTAACAAATCGTGTACGCCCTACCCTTTTGCAGCCCCTTTGGCATATTGCTGGCTATGCTCTCGGCGCAGGCACAGCCCTTTTAGGAGAGAAGGCGGCCATGGCCTGTACTGCGGCTGTAGAGGAAGTCATTGATGCCCATTATGAAAAACAACTGCACCGCTTGAAAAAGCAAAATCCGACCCTAAGCAAGATCATTAAAAAGTTCCAGAAAGAAGAACAAGACCACCGGGATCTGGCCCTTGAAAAAGGGGCGGAAGAAGCTCCGGCCTATACCCTTCTCTCCAAAGGAATTAAAACCGCCTCCTGCCTTGCCATTTGGCTTTCTGAGCGGGTGTAAGAGCGGGCTCTTGTAAAATACATTTTAAGGCACTAAGTTATAATAACAATCATTAAAGGAGAAAGAAACTATGAGCGTACTCGTTGGAAAACAAGCCCCCAATTTCAAAGCAAAGTGTGTTACTGAGGACAAATGCACTGAGGTGGAGCTTAAAGATTACAAAGGAAAGTATGTTGTTCTTTTCTTCTATCCTCTCGATTTTACCTTTGTCTGCCCCACAGAGCTTCATGCTTTTCAAGCCTGCCTTAAAGAATTCAACGATAATAACTGCGTTGTTTTGGGCTGCAGCGTTGATAGCCATTTCTCCCATATGGCCTGGCTGAACACGCCCAAGGAAAAGGGCGGCATTCAAGGCGTTACCTATGGCCTTCTTTCAGACTTGGGTGGCAACATTGCCCGTGAGTATGACGTTCTATGCCCTGAAGGCGTTGCCTATCGTGGTCTTTTCCTTATCGATTGTGATGGGGTTGTCCGTCACCAGGTGGTCAATGACCTCCCCTTAGGGCGCAGCGTGGAAGAAGCTTTACGTATGCTTCTTGCCCTTCAACATACGGAAAAGAACGGAGAAGTTTGCCCCGCCAACTGGTCAAAAGGCAAGGATGCTATTAAGACAACTACTGAAAGCGTGGCTAACTATTTGCTTAAGGCCGCTAGCTGATTCCATACGATCGAGATAATTATAAGATTCTTCCTACTGTGTCATCCCCGCCTTCGCGGGGATGATAATCATCGGAAGTTTGCCAGTGCCCCAACCCCTACAAAATCATCATTACGGGATTTTCAATCAGATCCTTAAAGGCCTTAAGGAAATGAGCGCCAAGAGCGCCATCCACAACCCGGTGGTCAACGGAAAGGGTGCAGGTCATCACCGTTGCAGCGGCAAGGGTCCCGTCTTTCTGGACAACAGGGCGTCTCTCTCCTGCGCCTACGGCGAGAATACAGGCTTGGGGTGGGTTAATAATGGCTGAGAAGTCCTTCACCCCATACATCCCCATATTGGAAAGGCTAAAGGTTCCCCCTTGAAATTCCTCAGGCTTGAGTTTTCCTTCACGGGCACGGGCTGCAAGGTCTTTCATTTCCTTGGAAATTTCAGCAACTCCCTTAACTTCCGCATGGCGCACCACGGGCGTAATAAGACCACCTTCAATGGAGACAGCTACGGCTACATCAGCAGAGGTATATTGGTAAATCTGGTCATTGATCCAGGATGCATTGGCTTCAGGAATGTTTTTTAAGGTGAGTCCACAGGCCTTAATAATAAAGTCATTCACGGAAAGTTTATAGGCCCCATCAGCACGGGCATTGATTTGCTCTCGGGCTTTCAAAAGCGCATCAATTTGACAATCAATGCTAACATAGAAATGAGGAATGGTTGATTTGGCTTCCACAAGACGTTTTGCGATCACTTTTCGCATGCTGGAGGGAGCAATGACCTCGTATTCAGGCTCATAACCTGATAGAGAAACACTTGGCACTGCAGCCACACTGGAAACATTTGCGAATTCAACATCCGCGCGCACAATGCGCCCCCGTGGACCTGATCCTGAAAGGGAAGATAAATTTAGATTTTTCTCTTCCGCGATACGCCTTGCAAGGGGCGTTGCAAAAACGCGAGATCCTGCGAGTGTCTCATGGGCAACAACTTTAAGGTCAGGCTTCTTTTCAGAAACCTTTGCCAGCTCAACGGGCGCAGGGGCTTTTTCTGTTTTCACGTTTGCAAGGGCAGAAGCATCCTCCCCTTCTTCAAGAAGAAGACCGATCACTTCATTCACCTTCACGCTTTCTGTCCCTTCAGGAACGATGATTTTCCCGACCTTTCCTTCATCCACCGCCTCCACTTCCATGGTGGCTTTATCGGTTTCAATTTCAGCCAAAATATCGCCCGCTTTAACGGCATCGCCTTCTTTTTTGAGCCATCTCACCAAATTTCCCTCGGTCATGGTTGGCGATAAAGCTGGCATTAAAATTTCAATAGGCATCCCAAATCCTTTTTTTTAAGAACGATAACATACAGCTTTCGCTGCTTCTACTATAGATTCAACCTGTGGGAGAGCTAAATGCTCCAAATTAGCTGCATAAGGCATAGGCACATCCGCGCCTGTTACCCGCAAAACGGGAGCATCTAAATAATCAAAAGCATGCTCCATCATCAGGGCTGCCATTTCTGATCCAATCCCGGCAAAGGGCCAACTTTCCTCAATGGAAACAATCCGGTTTGTTTTCATGACTGATTCGACAATTGTCTCCACATCAAGGGGACGAAGGGTGCGCAAATCAATGACTTCAGCCTCAATCCCCTCTTCTGCCAAACGGTCAGCCGCCTCCAACGCCTTACCCACCATAATGGAAAAAGCCGTCAAAGTGACGTCTTTTCCTTCTCGTCTGATCAAAGCTTTTCCAATAGGCAAAACATAGTCCGGGTCTTGAGAAACATCATCAAAACTCCGCCCATAGAGAAGCTCATTTTCTAAAAAAACAACCGGGTTAGGATCACGGATTGCGGCCTTTAAGAGTGCCTTGGCATCGCCGGCGCTATAGGGGCTGATGACTTTCAGTCCCGGACAGTGGGCATACCAGCTAGCATAACAATGAGAATGCTGAGCGCCAACACGAGAGGCCGCGCCATTGGGACCACGAAAGACAATGGGGCAGCCCATTTGACCGCCAGACATATAAAGGGTCTTTGCCGCCGAGTTGATGATTTGATCGATGGCTTGCATGGAAAAGTTAAAAGTCATGAATTCCACAATAGGGCGAAGACCGCCAAAGGCCGCTCCCACGCCAAGCCCTGCAAAACCATGCTCCGTGATAGGGGTATCCACAACGCGCTTGGCTCCAAACTGGTCCAAAAGGCCTTGGCTAACTTTGTAAGCCCCATTGTATTCAGCGACCTCTTCACCCATCAAAAAGACGGACTCATCGCGGATCATTTCTTCGGCCATTCCATCACGAAGAGCTTCTCTAACGGTCAGTGTAACAAGGGATGAATCAGTCATCGGTATATCTTCTCTTTGGTTTGCTGTCATTGGAGGGGGGCTTCCTCTTTAAGAATATCGGTATAAAGCTCTGAGGGATCCGGCTCAGGGGAAGTTTTTGAGAACTCAACTGCTTCCAAAACCGTTTTTTTTACTTCATCATCGATGACTTTGATTTGAGCCTCTTTAATTTTCAACGTTTCAGTCATATAAGTTCTAAAATAGTCGATAGGATCTCGATGGATTTTAACTTCTTCCACTTCCTCTTTTGAACGGTATTTTGCAGGATCAGACATGGAATGACCTCGGTAGCGATAGGTATCAAATTCAAGGATATACGGCCCTTTTCCAGAGCGCGCATGATCGGTGGCTCGCTGAGCCGCCGCCATAACCTCCATTAATCTCATCCCATCAACCTTTTCTCCAGGAATACCCCAGCCCTGGCCTCGACCATAATAGTTAGGACCTGCTGAAGATCTCTCAACGGATGTGCCCATACCATAGTGATTATTTTCAATCACATAGACAACGGGAAGCCCCCAAAGAGCAGCCATGTTGTAGGATTCATAGACTTGCCCTTGGTTGGAGGCTCCATCACCCATGGAGGCAATACAAACGCCTTTGTCTTCTTTGTACTTGTGGGCAAAGGCAAGACCTGCTCCAATGGGAATTTGAGCACCAACAATACCGTGGCCTCCAAAGAAATTCTTCTCACGGCTAAACATATGCATAGAGCCTCCTTTTCCTTTGGAATAGCCCCCGCTACGGCCAGTCAACTCCGCCATTACGCCCTTGGGATCCATATCACAGGCCAGCATGTGTCCATGGTCGCGATAGGCTGTAATGACCGTATCTTGAGATTTTAAAACCGATTGGATCCCCACAACAACAGCTTCTTGACCAATATAAAGGTGGCAAAACCCCGCAATAAGCCCCATACCGTATAGCTGAGAGGCGCGCTCTTCAAAACGCCGAATTAAAAGCATGTCACGGTAAGCTTTTAAAGCTTCCTTTTGAGTAAGTAACTTTGGCAAAATGTACCCTTTCCTATTACAATTTTATCTCTCATGGTTACTCAGAAATGGCCTCATTGACAACCCAGTTTTAACCTAAATAAAGGCTTAAAAGCATAAAAATTGAAAATCCTACCAACAGAACGCCCGAGACACGATTGATCCACAATAATTGGGTATCTGAAAGCATATGGTGCATGAGATGAACCCCTGTGCTTAATGAAAACCACCAGGCCGTCGCCCCAAAAAAGACACCCGTCACAAGGGTTAAACTCTGCGCAAAGGAGTCATTCGCTGTTGAAACGCCAACAGCCGCAAAGGCAGCCGCAAAAACAAGCAACGTGATGGGATTAGAAATGGTTAAAAAGAAAGCGCTCATAAAACCGTGAAAAAGCGTTTCCTGCGACCCATTATCTAAATCATCATACCGTGGTGGGGCTCTATAAATATAAACGCCAAGCCACGCCAAAAGAATGCCACCAACAAGTCGCAAGAATACATTATAGGTGTCAATAAAATCTGAAACTGCGGCCAAACTGAATCCCGCAACAGCCCCATAAAATGTATCAGCAACCCCCGCACCTAACCCTGTGGCTAAGCCCAATAAATATCGCCCTGAAAGGGTGCGTCGAATACATAAAATACCAATAGGTCCAACAGGCGCTGCGATTAGAAAGCCTATCAATGCACCTTTGAAAAACAAAAGAGGAAATAACATACCTTCACAAAACCTTGTTTTAATTTTACACAAAGTACTGGAATTTTAAGGTTGAAGTCCAATGAATTTTTTTTCCTTATGGCATTTAAGATCTGCCCGGCAACTTGAAATCCTTTGAGTATATATAATAATTCTTACTCCGAAGCTTTACGCCTTTGTACTTTTTCCTTCATATATTGAGAAGGCTTAAAGGAAACAACGCGTCGCGGAGTAATGATGGCTTCATGCCCAGTTTTTGGGTTCCGCCCAACACGTTTTGCCTTTTGACGAGCATAAAAAGATCCAAAAGATGAAATCTTTACACTTCTCTTTTTGGCCAAGGACTGAATCATACTCTCTAGAACAAATTCTAAAAGATCACTTGCCTGTTGACGGGGCAAATCGACTTCCCTAACGAGAGTATCAACGATATCTGCGCGCGTAAGAGTCGAAGTCTTCATAAAAATTCCCTTTTCTTATATTATCGTCTGCATGATACCAAAAAATTAAGATAATTTACATCATTATTTCATCGCAAATGGGGAAAGTTAAAAATCTTCAAATAAACTATTAATAACTATAAGATTTCCACATCTACCTTTCCGTCATGAAAATGAATCTGAGCTATTTCATGAGATGTGACCATAGACTTGGAAGAAACAAGTATCTGCTCACCCTTTGTAACAAAGGCAAAGCCACGCTCAAGGACCCGTGTGTAGGAATAGCTCTCTAAAAGTTGAGCAAGAGCAATAAATCGTTGTTCAGCTTTCTGTAAAACGTGCATTAAGGGAGGCGTAAGACGATGAGATAAATGTTCAAGAGCGGTCGCTTGGTACTGTATAACCCTTACTTCTCCATTGACTAATCGCTCGAATAAATCGTCCAGCTTTTGGGTACGCTCCTCAAGCCAAGCACCTAAAGGAGGCATCCCTCGCCGTAAGGCCTCAAGCTGACTCTCATAAAGAGAAAGAATATGATTCAAATGGGTTGCCAACTGAAGACCATATTGCAAAAAAGTTTGCGTCAACTGAGATCTGACGGGAACCGCGAACTCCGCAGCTGCTGTTGGTGTAGGAGCCCTTTTATCGGCGGCAAAATCAACAAGGGTCACATCGGTTTCATGGCCAACAGCTGAAATCACAGGAATATGACTTGCCGCAACGGCCCTGACGACATTTTCCTCATTAAAAGCCCAAAGATCCTCTAAACTTCCTCCTCCTCGCGCAATAATCAAAACATCGGGTTTAATTTCTAGCTCATTAAACCCTTTAACTGCGGTTGCAATTTGTATTGATGCCCCTTCTCCTTGGACAGCTACGGGCCATAGCAAGACAGGAAGAGGAAAACGATCAGCGAGGCGGTGCAAAATATCTTGAATGACAGCACCTGTGGGAGATGTAATGATTCCAATTCTATCGGGAAGAAAAGGAAGCGGCTTTTTCAATGCCCCCTCAAAAAGGCCTTCTGCTGTAAGTTTGCGCTTTCGCTCTTCTAAAAGCTTTAAAAGAGCCCCTTCCCCTGCAAGCTCCATCCCTTCGACAACAATTTGATACTTTGAGCGCCCTGGATAGGTTGTAAGCCTCCCAATAGCAATAACCTCCATGCCATCTTGAGGGGTCAAGGAAAGTCCCCCAAAGCTTCCACGCCAACACACAGCATCTAATACAGCATCATTGTCTTTTAAGGCAAAGTACACATGTCCTGAGGTATGACGTTTTAGCCCTGAAATCTCTCCTCGAACGCGCACACGAGAAAACCCTGCTTCAACAGTTTTTTTCAGCGCGAAAGAAAGCTCAGAGACGGTATATTCAGGTAGGGTTGAGGAGAGAGGAAGCATAAAATAAAAGCCTTATCTTTCGTTATCTAAATGAGTATCGAGTTTATCAAGCAAATGCGGCGGAATTCTATCAAAGGAGATGAGATCTTCTAAACTTTGTTCTCGTGAAACATAGTCATAAGCTCCTTCTCTCACAAATACGATACCAGGAAGAGGATGTTTATTGTAGTTACTAGCTAAGGAGTGGGTATAAGCTCCCGTTGAAAAAACAACAAATACATCTCCAGCAACGCAAGGAGGAAGATGAATATTTTCTATTAAAATATCTCCCGTTTCACAACACTTGCCTACAATTTTATAGGGTCGTTTTTTTTCAGAAGAGGTCATTTTATTTGCAACGACACCCGTATATTTAGCTTGATAAAGAGCAATCCTTAAATTATCTGTCATACCTCCATTCACGGCAGCAGAATAAACTATCTCATCCCCTTCTTTAATGGTTCCTATGCTATAAAGGGTACATCCTGCTTGCCCGACAATAGAACGGCCCGGCTCAAGCATTAAGTGCGGTAAATCGATATCTTTCTTTTTACATGTAAGGATGAGTTTTTCACAAAGCACTTTAACAAAATGATGAATATCAGGAATGGAATCATGATCTTCATAAGCAATTCCAAGACCTCCACCAATATTTAGTTCTTCAACACAAAATCCTTTATCCTTTAAGAACGCTAAGTACTCTCCTACTTTATCAATAGCTTCCTCATAAAAAGAAGCCTTAAGTATATTTGACCCCAGATGAAAGTGAATGCCTTTAAACTTAATATAACCGCTAGTGCACACCTTTTGAATGTACTCAGGGATACGATTTTGATCCCTATAAAAGCCAAATTTTGATTCTTTGACAGCAGTTGCAATATACTTATGAGTTTCAACCTCAACTTCAGGATTGATTCTAAATAAAACAGCGCACTCCCTCTTTAATTCTGAGACAATTTTTTCAAGTAAGATAAGCTCATCAAAGTTATCAACAATGATCCGTTTAACGCCATACTTAACGGCAGCGGTGAGTTCTCTTTCCGACTTATTATTTCCATGCATGATGATATCTTGGGGAAGGATTTTAGCCTTCTGTGCAATAAAAAGCTCCCCTTCTGAGCAAACATCAATGCCAACCTCTTCTTGCTTGAGCAGCGAGCCCATAGCTAGATTCAAAAAAGCTTTTGACGCATAAAAAACGGACGCAGATTTTGGATAAAAAAGTTTTAAGGCCTTCTTATAAAGATGCAGATTCTCGCGAAGAGCCAATTCATCAAAAACATAAAGTGGACGATCACTCAAGCCAGCAAGATCAACTAAATCAACCCCACGAAGCGTCAAATGCCCTTTTCCATTAATAGAATAACCTTTTAGTTTAGTCCAAAGACCTACTCTATCTTTTTCTTGAATTTTCACTTATTTTCTTCCTCTTATTTCTAAGAGCAACCCTGAAGGCAATTCTGTCTTACGACATTCCAGAAGACCCTTGATTTTCTTAACCAAACTATGAATCAAATAACAAGGAATTGTCCGAGGTGTTAGTTCACTCAAAGGAACTCTGCCCTCTAAAGCCTCAACAGTTCCTTGGTGCAAAATGATGGAATCCGTATTCAGCCCGAGTGAGAGTTTGGCTGACACCTCATCAGGGAGGGTGACTTGAATTATTCCCCCCTTTGGCGCACACTCACTGACCCATAAGACAGAATTGAGAAGCAACCGACCCCAATTTTCAAGAATTAAATCTTCTTGAAAAGGACTTTTCCATTCAAATTCGATTTTGCTTCGGGAAAAATAATTTTCGATGAGTGCCCGCGCTTCTCCAAAAGATGTACGCTCTCCACTTGATCCAAAGGCTGTCCGAAAAAAACTTAATCGAGAAGAAGCAACTTGAGAACTATGCTGAATAAGGCCCATAATTTCCACAGAATCCTGAGATAAATCAACCATATTCTCTTGAAAAAGCTCCAACCCCGTATTAATTGCCCCAATAGGCGTCACAAGGTCATGACAAAGGCGAGAAGAAAGAAGTTCAGCTAAACGAAGAGAAAATTCTGGTGCCATTTATAATTTCCCTATATATATTTTAACATCTTGTTAACAAATTTTCTGGTAAGCTACCAGAATAAAGAAAAAACGATTAAAAGTTTAAGCTTATTTTACACAGAGAATGCGACATGAAAACCTATAAAAAAATAATAATTGCTCTTGTTATCTGCGGACTAGGCCTAGGAGCCATTCTCTGGCTTAAAAAAGGAAAAGAAGTTGCAGAAATTACTTTTAAAGAACCTACTCCTGTTGAAGCTGTCCAGGCAAAAACGGGGCCCATTCTTAGACGCATAAGTACAGTTGGAAGTCTTACCGCCATTCAATCTGTCACTCTTCGTCCCCAAGTAAATGGAAAAATTGAAAAAATTTATTTTCAAGGAGGCGCCAGAGTTAAAGCTGGAGATCCCCTCTTCAAAATTGAAGACGGGATATACAAAGCCAAAGTTGCTGAAGCGGAAGCCCAACTTATGGTGAATCGGGAAAACTATAACCGTGCAATTAAACTTTTAGAGAGAAAATTTGGCACTCTTCAGGAAAGAGATAAAACCTATGCGGAAATGATGATTGCTCAAGCTCATCTCGATGAAGCTAAAATTCAACTTGAAAACACCCTCATTAAAGCTCCTTTCGAAGGCGTTATGGGACTTAGCGAAGTTAGCGTTGGCGCTCTTGTTTCCGAATCCGTTGAACTTGCGAATCTTGTGGATTTAGATCCCATCAACGTGGATTTCAGCATTCCTGAATCCTATCTTCCTTTTGTCCATGAAGGGGACATTGTGGATGTAACGATTGAAGATTTTGATATTCTCCCCCTTGAAGCCACCATTAAAACCATCGCCCCTGAAATCGAGGAAAACACCCGTACCATTACCATTCGCGCTGAAATGCCTAACACGGACCTTTCCTATCGCCCTGGTGAATTTGCACGCGTCCTCGTGCTTGCCGGAAAAATTGAAAATGCTGTTCTTATCCCCGCAACAGCCATTGAACACGAAGGTGAAGAAGAATATGTCATGCTCGTTGTGGATAATGTGGCCGTACGTTCCACAGTCAGTACAGGAATGAGAGACGGTAATGATGTTGAAATCACCCACGGTGTCAAAGCCAATGATTTAGTGGTCGCTGCCGGTCAATTTAAATTGAGAGATGGCGATGAAGTCAACGTTGTTAACCTAGAAAAAACAACCCCAGAGAAAAAATGAAATTTATAGAGCTTCTCATACGCCGTCCTGTTTTAGCCACCGTGATGTCTATTATCCTCCTCATGATTGGCGGCGTCTCTTATACACGGCTTTCTTTAAGGCAGTTCCCGGAAGTTGACAAACCTATTATCAGCGTGACGACATCCATGGAGGGCGCAAGCCCTCAAATTATTGAGGCTCAAATCACCCGCCCCTTAGAAGAAACGCTGGGAGGCATTGAAGGCCTTGATTATATGACCTCACGTAGCGAAACAGAAAATAGCCTCATAAAGCTTAATTTTAAGGTAGATCGTGACATTGATCTTGCGGCAGCAGACGTACGGGATCGGCTCCAAAAAGTGCGCAATAAACTTCCCGATGAGGCTGATGATCCTTTGATCAAGAAAGCAGATGCAGATGCGGCACCGATCATTTATCTTTCTCTTTTTAGTAATAAAAAATCCGTCAATGATTTGGCTGATTATGCCCATCGCTTTTTAGAAAGTGAGCTCCAAACAATCAAAGGTGTCGCCAGCGTTGAGATATTTGGTGGTGGAAACCTTGAAATGCATCTGATCTTGGACCCTATTCGCCTCAATGCTTATAAGGTTACTGCTACAGATATAGCGGCTGCTTTAAAACGCCAGAATATTAAAAAGCCCGCCGGCCGCCTTACAGGGGAGGAACGCGAATTTACGCTCACAACCAGCACTTCTCTTACCACACCTGTTCAATTTAATAATATGGTGATTGCAGAAAAAGAGGGACGAATCATCCGGCTTAAGGATGTCGGCTTTGCAGAGCTCAATTCAGAAGATAAGCGTTTTTCATCCCGCTTTAATGGAAACAATGCTGTCAGCATAGGTATTGTCAAAAAATCTGTTGCCAACCCTCTTGAAGTTAAGAAAGGCGTCGTTGAAAAGATTGACCAAATTCGTGAGCATTTACCCTCAGGAACTGAAATCGAAATTTCTTCTGATAAAACAGTCTTCATTCAAAAGTCCATTGAACATGTTTATCGCACTATTTGGGAAGCCACTTTCCTTGTGGTCGTGGTTGTATTTCTGTTCTTAAGGTCCATTCGTGCCTCAATCATTCCTTTGGTGACCATTCCCGTTTCCTTAGTTGGCGCCTTTATCTTAATGTTCCTGTTTGGTTTTACCATAAATATCCTCACTTTATTGGCCCTTGTCCTTGCCATTGGACTTGTGGTGGATGACGCTATCGTGGTCTTAGAAAACATCTATCGTTATATAGAAGAAGGGGAAAAGCCCTTTGACGCAGCCATTAAGGGCGCCAAGGAAATTAGCTTTGCGGTGGTGGCCATGACCCTAACACTTGCTGCTGTTTACGCCCCCATTGCCCTTTCAAGCGGCATTACAGGGAGACTCTTCACAGAATTTGCCCTGACTCTTGCGGGGGCGGTTATTATTTCCGGCTTTGTGGCTTTAACTCTAACCCCAACGATGTGTGCACACCTCCTCACCCACCACGATCATCAGACACTAAAAGGTCATCGTTTTGCTGAAGTTTATCAAGCTTTTTACGAAAAAATTGGATTATGGCTGGACAAACTCGATCAAGGCTATGCAACTCTTTTAACCCTTGTTCTTCAAAAACGCCTCTGGGTGGTTTTAGGAGGGCTTTTCATTGCCCTTGTTGGTCTTTATCTTGCAGTCTTCCAACTAAAGCGTGAGCTCACTCCTGCAGAAGATCAAGGCGTTCTGCGAACAACAGCCGATCCTCCCTATGGAGCCACTTTAAAATATATTGAAAAATATACTAATCAAATGGATAAAATCCTCTCTTCCGTACCTGAGCTGGTTAAGCGCATGACAATTGTGCAAGTTGGAGACTTTACTTACTCAAATAACACAATGCTTCCTTGGGATGAAAGAAAACGGAGTTGCAGCGAAGTCGAAAAAGCAATCACGCCAGAGCTTAAGAAAATCATTGGTCTCGACGTAAGCGCAAGATGTGAGAATCGTTCTGTTATTGGAGGAGGCAGCGGTTTTGATCTTTCTTTTGTAATTCAAACAACGCGCTCTTACGAAGATCTTGCAGACCAAATGCAAAAAGTTTGGGCTGCTATGGCTCAACACCCAGGAATAGGAAATATTCGTCCTGACATGGGAGAAGCGGGAGAAGATTTTAAAGTTCAAGTTGATGTGGAAAAAGCGGCTACCTTAGGAATTGAACCAGATGTTATCGCGCAAACCTTAGATACACTGATTGGTGGACGGCGCTCCACCACTTTTGAACGAGAAAGCAAACAATATCCTGTAAAAGTTTTGGTAGGGGAAGAATTCCGAAGGTCTGCTGAAAATGTTTTAGAAATGACAGTAAAGGGGCAACGCAATAACAAAGAAACGCTTGTTCCCCTTAAAGATATCATCGATGTTATTTCCACTGTAACAACACCAGAAATTCGCCATTTTGAAGGTCTTCGTTCAGTCACCTTAGATGCCAATCTCAAAGATGGTTATGGATTAGGTCAAGTGCTAGATGACATTAAGAGAGTGGCAGAAAAGATTCTTCCCGATGGTTATCAAACAACCGTTTCGGGAGAAACACGAGATTACCTTAAGGAAACCTATACCATCTATCTTATCTTTGGACTAGCCATTGCCTTTATTTTCTTGGTTATGGCCGCTCAATTTGAAAGCTTTATTGACCCCTTTATTATCATTTTAAGCGTGCCTCTTTCTTTGGCGGGTGCCTTGTTTACCCTATGGATTTTTCCTTCTGGCACCTTAAATATCTACAGTCAAATCGGTCTTGTTACCTTAATTGGTCTGATTACCAAGCATGGTATCTTGATTGTAGATTTTGCCAATAAACTTCAACTCCAAGGAAAAACATCCTTAGAAGCAGTTATTGAGGCGTCTCGTTTGCGCCTGCGCCCTATTCTCATGACAACCTTTGCCATGGTGTTTGGCGCCGTCCCCTTAGCTTATTCCAGCGGTGCAGGTGCTGAAACCCGCGAGCAAATTGGACTTGTGATTGTGGGGGGGATGTCTTTTGGAACCTTCTTTACTCTTTTTGTTATTCCTGTGGTCTATACGTATCTCAGCCGAAAAGCACCTCTACCTTCATCAAGAAAAAAACAAAAAAATCACTAAAAAACAAGAGGTTATAAACATTTAAAGACTTTATCAACCTTTCCCTAGAAGAAAATTAACTCTCTTTCTCTATACTATAATTATGACAAACAATTTAAAGAGAATAGGAGAAGAGATGGCTGAGATTATTGATTTAGATTTTTACAGGAAATTCCGAATAGTCTTGCCAATGCGCCCCAGTAAACTTGCCAAAACAACAAGTTTTATGACAACACGAAGTTATACCCGCCCTTTTCGTCGCAAGCATCGGACTGATTCTGATACGCAACAAAAAGAAAAATAATCCAAGCTCTCTATGACCTGGATTATAAAAAAAAGCCTCTGCTTTCACAGAGGCTTTTTTTATTGCAGTTTATTAATTTACTTCGTTGCTGGCACTGCTGCAGGCGCAGGAGCTACGGCTGGAGCCGCCGTCGGAGCTACAGGGGCTGGTGCAGGTGTTGCCGCTTCTGGCTTCATCTCAGTTTCCTTTGGCAATGGCTTACCATCCTTATCAAAAAGCTCTACTTTTGCTTTAGAACGCAAATCCTTAACAAGCGCAAGGATCGCTTCTTGAGTCATAAGAGACTTCAATTCATCCTTAACCTCATCAAACTTAGGAGGCTTAGCATCTCTTACTTCTTCTAGCATAATCACATGCCAACCGAAATCGGTTTTAATGGGCTCTTGACTATAGCTGCCAGGAGTTAAAGTAAACGCCGCCTCGGCAAGTTCAGCAGGAAGTTCGCTCTTCCGGAACCATCCTAAATCGCCACCTTCTTTAGCTGTTTCATCCTTTGATTTTGCTTGAGCCAACTTTTTAAAGTCCGTTCCATTCTTCAAAGCCTTAATTATGGAAAGAGCTACATTCTTATCATCAACAAGAATATGACGGAGGTGAACTTCCTTTTCTTGAGGGAATTGTTTCACAACTTCCTCATACTTTGCCTTTACATCCGCATCTGTGATTTTCCCTTTGATTTGGCTTAAAAGATAAGCTTGAGAAACAATATTTTCTGTTGCTTTTTGAATAGCTTGCTTAACTTCAGGAGTATTAGCTTGTCCAGAAGCTTGGGCTGCCTTATTGATCAAGTATGTATCAACAGCTTGATTCACAAGGGCTGGGAAGATTTTATCCTCCGGCGCTGATTGATATTGCTTTGGAAGACCTTCCTTAGCTTTCATGACTTCAGAATATGTAAACTTATGACCGTCAACGATGGCAACGACAGGATCTGCGGCAAAAGTTGGCGTTGATACAGCTAAAAACGCAACAAGGCTAATTGATTTAAGAAGAGTCGATTTCATATTTTTTTTCCTTAAAGTGGCTTTAAAACAAAATTGAGAGCATGCCACCTTCATCCACCTCAATTTATATAAAAATTACTAAAACATAAGAAACAAAAAGAAGCAAGACCTAGCCCTCTTTATCAGAGCGCACTTATCTTGGCAATAAGAGGAAGGTAGATTATTTATAACTACTCACCCTCCGTTGAAATGTCGAAAAAAATTAAAATTTGATTAAAATGATTTTAAATTTAAGTAATTTTATGGTAAAAGCTCTTAATTTACACCCGACTTTCAAAAAAAGGATGTTTTCTGTTATGACTTACAAAACAAACTTATAAAAATGAAAGGGGTTATGAAAATTGTAAAAAAAGCACCATTGCTCTCATGTTTATCTCTCCTGTTGTTAAACCATGCTTCTGCTGATCCTGTATCTTTCGGCGCAAAAGTCGGCACATTAGGCCTTGGAGTAGAATCTTCTTATAGGATCGATCCTCTGTTTTCTATCACTGGATCGGTGAATGGCTTTAAATTTACAGGCACTCCTCACGATAGAGATGTCGATTTTGATGGCAAACTGCGTCTTTTGACAGCGGGTGGGAGTTTAGGAGTTCACCCCTTTAAAAATGGATTCAAAGTCTTAGCAGGGGTTTTTTATGATGGAAACCAATTCAATTTATCTTCCATGTTAAGGCATAATATTACCATAGAGGGGAGAACCTTTACTCCAGAGCAGGTGGGAAAGCCCGATTTAACTATTCATTTTAATAGGGTGAGCCCTTATTTAGGCATTGGCTTTGACTCCGCGTTTTGTACGGATAGCTCTTGGAGTCTTACGGGAGAATTAGGGGTTCTCTTTCAAGGATCTCCTAAAGTTAAGCTCAAAGTTCATACTTATCCTGAAGTTCAAGCCTATATTAAACATAAAGCAAAACATGCTGCTGATAAATTCCTTTTAAAATACTTCCCGGTTCTCTCCATAGGCGCTAAGTACAGCTTCTAGAAATGAAAAACTTCCAAATTCTCGAAAAGTGAAAAAGAGCTTGCAGATTTTCCCTCCTTTTGCTTACAGTAAAGAAATTTTTCTTATTCCGTAAATCACGTAAGGAGTTTACACTATGAGTCAAAATGATTCTCATCCCTATAATTCCAACGATCCCCATGAGGAATCTGATTGTGAAGAACACCAGCATCACGCAGGATGCCAGCACGCTAAACAGCACTCTCCTGTTATTCAAAATATAAAAATAGGACGAAATGATCCTTGTTTTTGTGGCAGCGGTAAAAAGTATAAAAAGTGTTGTTTAGATTAATAGACAAAAGGGCAACAGTAGAGAAGAAGTAAAATTACTGTCACATGCTCAAGGAATAAACGATGAAAGAAAAAATTTATCATTTAGGCGTTAAAGCTCTTATCCGAAACCAATCTGGGGAAGTTTTATTGCTTAAAGTAAATCAAAAAAAGTTCAAAAATCCAAAACCAGGAAGTTATTGGGATATCCCCGGTGGTAGAGTCTTAAACGGTCATACTATAGAAGAGACGTTACGCCGTGAAGTGGAAGAAGAAACTGGTCTTACAACTCTTGAGTCCTTTGAGCCTATAGATACAGTTGTTTCAAACATTGAAATTCCCTTGGAGGGTGAAAAGAAGGCAGGTCTTGTATTATCAATCTATACTTGCTTTCCAAGAGGTGAGATTAACGTTAGATTAAGTGAAGAACATACAGAATACTGTTGGTTTTCTACTCAAGAGGCTGCCAACTTATTATCCTATAAATACCCCGTTTCATTCACTGAAAAAGTGATAAGCTTGACTTCCTGAGACAAGAGTTAAAAGTATACCCTTTTTTAATAATATAGTTGATCCACTTCAACAAGATCTCTTGAAGTTTTCTAAAAAATAAAACTATATGAAAATTAATTATATGTACCCATCAGACTTGAGGATACCGTGCTTAAACACTCTTAATTGTCATCCCTCAACACTCTCATGTTTTTAAGAAGTTAATCTAAGGAGCGGTTATGGAATTTGAATATCTTCCCTCTATCTTTAGTGTTGCCGGCTTAGTGATGATCTCCATCATCAGCCCTGGGCCTGATTTTACCATCGTTGTGAAAAACAGTTTGGTTTATTCCCGTAAAACAGCCCTCCTAACAGCCTTTGGCATTGCCCTTGGGATTCTTGTCCATGTAGCTTATACGTTGCTGGGCTTGGGATTACTTATTGCAAAAACGCCGTGGCTTTTATTCAGCGTGAAATGTTTAGGCGCTGGCTATTTACTTTATATAGGATTTAAAGGCCTTCGCGCTAAGAAAGCAATTTCACCTTTAAGAAATGCTCATCACAAACATGATATATCTTCCTTCACAGCCATTCGTTCTGGCTTTTTCACTAACGCCCTTAATCCTAAATGCATGCTATTTTTTGTGAGCTTGTTTTCTCTTCTCATTGATCCCAATACTCCGGTTGTCATTATGCTCATCTATGGACTTATTATATTCGTGGAAACCTTGTCTTGGTTTGGGTTTGTGGCTTTTTGCTTGTCAGGAAAAAGTACACGGGAAAAGTTTAATGCCGCAGGTCACTGGATCGAGCGCATTACAGGCGGCATTCTTATGGGCTTAGGAATCAGATTATTTTTTATGGTATAGCCACGAAAATTTAAACCTCCATTTTTGAGTTAACGCTTTAGGGGAATTTCCAGGGTGGAAAAAAGACTGACTGGTTTGACAGATAGGTAACAAAACGGGACTGATGGTATGGCCTGAGCGACTTTAAGAAGCTTCAATAATGAGGCAAGATAAAGAGCGGCCAACTATTAATGAAAGGACCATACCATCAGTCTCTTTATGTGTTGCCTCTGGCAATTAATAGAATCTTAACTAATCATGGATATTTATATAGAACAAGAGCGTGATGAACAAAAGAAGATCTCTTTTAGCAACGACTCTCAAAAATAAACGTAAACGATATAAGGAAGGTCTATAATCATGAAAAAAATATTACTCTTAACCATATTCACCCTAACATTTACGGAGATTTGTAAAGCAACTCTACCTTGTCCGGAAGAAGCCTGCCAATGTATTCCAACAACGGCCAATGCGAGTCATTGGAAATGTTGGAGCGCTATGGGCCTTGAAATCCATGAAGTCGATGATACCATATTTCCTTCACAGAATGCGTGCAAGGATGCATGCGGTATTCGTTGACAGGGGCTTACCACAAGCTATTCATCAGATAATGGTAAGTGGAGGAAAACATTTGGTTGGTTAACTTTATGCGTTATGATCTGGGGGACATCGATTTGGAATAAAGGACTTTACAACCCTTGGACAACCCCTTTAACGGCTGAAGAGGTGTCACCTATGTCTTCGGAACATTCTGTTACCTATGTGTCCAGTATGGACAAAGACATGACTGGTGGGCGATGAGGGATTTGAACCCCCGACCCTCTCGGTGTAAACGAGAGGGGATATGGTTTTCCTTAGTTTTACATAGTTATACTTATGTATGTTTTTCAATATGTTAATACGGTTTAAGG
>JAKFXB010000060.1 GCA_021731585.1 Alphaproteobacteria bacterium | reverse complement strand
GAATGGATATACTGCGCCGCCTGCGTCACCAATTGACGCTTATTCGCTTAACGCCGCCCCTCCTCTGGAGAAAACAGCTTCAGACAAAGAGCGTGGATCCCAGACTTAAGTTCCTCTTGAAGACAGATATAAACCTGTTGATGACGCCTAAGCCGCGGAAGACCGGTAAAATTTTTTGACATGAGGGTTACAGTAAAATGGCTCTCGCCCCCTGCCGTATAATCTCCATGATTTATATGACGGTGAGAGTCATCCTCAATCTTTAAAAAGAGGGGCGAAAATTCTTTTGTGAGCTTTTCTTCAATTTGGCGCGTTAAGAGCATGATCACTCATTGGTAAACTTTCAGGAGAAGGCTGAGGGACTACCAACACAGAACTTTCTGAAGCAGCTGGTGCTGCAGCTTCTATATCCATAGGTTTTCGCATAGGAGGAAGACGAGAAGGACGATTGGCCAAAACGATGCGAAAATAATGATCGGCATATTGATAATAATTTTCGGCGGAAATAGGATCTCCTGAGGTAGCTGCATCACGGGCAAGGGTGAGATACTTATCAACGCACTGTTGTGCATTACCCCTCATCTTTTGATCAGATGGGTTGCCATTTGTTTGCCGATGGGATTGTTGTCTATGGCGATCAGGAGAACGGCTGTTCTGCCGCTTGGAATAACCAGCTTGTTTCATTAATAATATCTTCTATCTTGAGGTTAAACTCATTTTCCAGTTCGGAAATATCATTTGAGTTAAATTGAAAGAGATGTTCTTTCTCCTATAGAAATAACAACTAAATATTTTTTTGCAAGTTTTTTTTTCAAAACACGACAGTCTTCCGCTTTTCAATGTGCTAGCCCCGGTATAATACCCGCTTTGTCTGCAGAGTTCTTGAGAGATTTATCGAGAGTGGCAAGAGGCAGCGAGCGATGAAGAGCTAGTTCAAGAGTCAAAAAATTCATCCGGCATAAGCCAGGAAATAGCAACAGAACACCCTAGAATAACAGAGCTCAAAACTAGCGTCTCCCTGTATCTCTATAGTTTTTCCATTTATCCCAATCAAAGGGGCCTAAGTTCATCTCCTTGGCAAGAGCACGAAGGCGTACTACGGCTGATTTTGCAGATTCTAAATTAGTCGTGCTAACAGGAACAATTTTGGCAACAACCTTACCACGCCGCGTAATCAGAGTTTCTTCTCCATGGATGGCGCGTTCAATAAGCTGTCCAAAATAAGTTTTTGCTTCAAAAGTCCCCATGAAATTTTGCATAACCATATCCTCTAGTTTATTAACTAGTTCAACAAAGAGAAATAACACCTATCAACGTCCCACCTGACAGGACAACAAAACCATAATAGAGCGCGACTTGCTTAATTCTAATCTCCTCTCCCCCTCACTTTGCCAAAAGCTACGGTGAGGGACGAAAAGAGTGTATGAACCACAGGAGCTCCACTCCCTGCTGTTTCTGCCTTTTCTACGAGACTAAAATACAGCTGAGAGTGTCATCTACCCCAAATAAACTAAGCCAATCCCGTGATCATTTCTTTCAGACGAAGTCGCCTTAATTTAAGCTCAAATAGAACAAGGGAATTTGGCAACGGCCGAGAAAGTTCATCTTGAATAAGATTATTCAGCTGCATATATTTACGCTTTAAACTTAAAACATGGTTGGAAACGGACATTTTTACGCCTCCTTTTGCTGGGTTATCTCTACGCTAGGTAGGTACCATTTATTTTAATAAATTCTTAAACATTGTCAATTTTTTATTAACATGACCTCTCAATGGGTTAGACAAACTGCAGAAAGCAAATCAAAAATAGACAAAAAGGGCGCCGAAGGGCGCCCTTTTTTAAAGTTCTAAAGAATGATTGTTACGCAATCGCTTCTTTTAACCCTTTTCCTGCACGGAATTTAGGCAACTTAGCGGCGCGAATTTTAATCTTTTCACCAGTACGTGGGTTACGACCCTCACCTGCTGGACGATGGGTCACAGTAAATGTGCCAAATCCAACAAGACGTACTTCTTTATCTGCTTTTAGAGACTTTGTGATTGATTGAATCACACCGTCGATGGCCCTTGAAGCATCTGCTTTTGTAAGACCAGAAATTTCAGCGACTGATGTCACTAAATCGTTTTTGTTCACTGGAATATCCCCCATATTATTGCAAACGATCTTTCAATTACTGTTCTGAAGGTTCAGAACAACTCGAAAAAATGGTACCTGAATCCTCAAAGCCAGTCAATGCTTTAAAAAAACTTTGATAAAAAATAATTTCATTTAGAATCAATCAGTTGGCTTTAATGAGTCGTAATCTCTTCACTTTGTTGACTTTCAAGCTCCCTTTTATGGTTGGCAATAGTTGCCATTTCTTCAGTCCAGACAATAGGTTGCAGAGGTTCTTTTAGAGCAATTTTCAGGACTTCCTCTACCCTAGAAACCGGAACAACTTTCATTCCTTTTTTCACATTTGCTGGAATTTCCGCCAAATCCTTTTCATTTTCTTTGGGAATAACAACGATTTTAATTCCACCTCTTAGAGCTGCCAAAAGCTTTTCTTTCAGGCCTCCAATAGGTAAAACGCGTCCTCTTAAGGTAATTTCTCCCGTCATGGCCACATCTTTTCGAACAGGAATTCCTGTAAGGACTGACACAATAGAAGTACACATCGCAACTCCTGCAGAAGGACCATCCTTTGGCGTTGCTCCTTCGGGGACGTGAATGTGAATATCGCGTTTATCAAAAAGAGGGGGCTCAATACCAAATTGCGGGGCCTTCGATTTTACATAACTGGCGGCAGCCTGTACCGACTCCTGCATAACTTCGCCCAATTTTCCGGTGATTTGCATCTTTCCTTTACCAGGCAGCATCACAGCTTCAATGGAGAGAAGTTCTCCCCCCACTTCCGTCCACGCAAGTCCTGTTGTCACGCCAATAGTGTCCTCAAGATCGGCCATGCCATGACGAAAGCGCGGAATTCCCGCAAATTTACTCAGATTTTTCGTTGTGATTTTAACGCTCTTGTGCTTTGGAGAAGCCAAATAACGCACAGCCTTTCGACAAAGATTAGCAAGCTCTCGCTCCAAATTCCGCACGCCCGCTTCCAGGGTATAGGTGCGAATCACTTCGCGCAGGGCTTGCTCCGTAATTGAAATCTCCTTTGGCTTTAACCCATGGTTTTCCAATTGTTTCGGAAACAAGTGGCGCCGCGCAATTTGGACCTTCTCATCTTCCGTATATCCAGAGATTCGAATGACTTCCATACGATCCAAAAGAGGCTGTGGCATATTGAGCGTATTTGCGGTCGTCACAAACAAAACATTCGATAAATCGTAATCAATTTCTAAATAATGGTCATTAAAGGTATTATTTTGCTCTGGATCCAAAACCTCCAAAAGGGCAGAGCTAGGATCCCCGCGCCAGTCAGTTCCTAACTTGTCGATTTCGTCCAACAAATAAAGGGGATTAGTGGTTTTCGCCTTTTTCATCCCTTGAATAATCTTACCCGGCATGGAGCCAATATAGGTACGGCGATGCCCTCTGATTTCCGCTTCATCCCGCACGCCACCCAAGGACATGCGCACAAAGTTTCGCCCCGTCGCACGCGCAATAGATTTTCCTAGAGAGGTTTTTCCCACACCAGGAGGGCCCACAAGGCATAAGATAGGGCCATGAATACGCCCAACTCTGTTTTGAACAGCAAGGTACTCAATGATCCGTTCTTTGACTTTTTCTAAACCATAATGATCTTCGTTTAAAACCTTTTCAGCCTTGGCCAGATCTTTTTTAACACGCGCTTGAGTTCCCCACGGAATCTCCAAAAGCCAATCCAAATAATTGCGCAAAACCGTCGCCTCAGCAGACATGGGGCTCATTTGGCGTAGTTTTTTTAATTCACTTTGAGCGCGTTCAAGAGCTTCTTTCGATAACTTTGTTTTCTTAATTTTATCTTCCAGTTCAGAAAGCTCATCCTTGCCCTCTTCCCCTTCACCCAATTCCTTTTGAATCGCCTTGAGTTGTTCATTAAGGTAATATTCTCTTTGGGTTTTTTCCATTTGACGCTTAACGCGGCTGCGAATTCGCTTTTCCGCCTGCATAACGCCAATTTCACCTTCTATAAAGCCAATAGCCCTCTCTAGACGTTTATTGACGTCTGCAGTTTCTAAAAGCCCTTGTTTTTCATCTAATTTAAAACTCAAGTGGGCAGTGACAACATCAGCAAGTTTTGAAGGTTCCGAAATCTGCACAATTGAAGACATGATATCAGCCGGAATTTTTTTCTGAAACTTAACGTACTGTTCAAATTGGGAAATAAGAGTACGCATCAACGCTTGAGATTCTTGAGCGGCGCCCGGCTCTTCCCTAAAAGGTGCAACTTCAGCTTCAAAATACCCTGAACTCGTAATTAATTTGTTGATTTTGATCCGGATTTCTCCCTCAAGGAGAACTTTTACGGTCCCATCAGGCAAGCGTAAAAGTTGCAAAACGCGAGCAAGTGTTCCAACTGTGTAAAGGTCCTTTACACCCGGATTATCGATGGTAGGATCTTTTTGACTCAACAGGACTACTTTTTGATTGCTGGTCATGACAACATCTAAAGCGTGTATAGACTTCTCACGACCCACAAACAAAGGAATTACCATGTGAGGAAACACCACAACATCACGCAAGGACAACACGGGGTAGACCGATTGTTGTGTCTCTTTACTTTTTTTGCTCAAGGAAAACCTCTCGTTCATATTCATACTCTCTATTTTTAGGATAGACCATTTACGAATTTTCATAAAGAGGTTAAATTGTTTACTCTCAGGTATCGCTCATGAACCTGTCGATAAAGTACCTTCTGCCAGGTTTGGTTGGTTCAGGAAGATTGCCAGTACCATAAAAAGGCGTGCGGTCCCACTCTGCTTTATTCCCTTTCAATGTAACTTTTGAGCCGTACAAAACCAGGTTGGATAAATTTGGAAGTTCGTCTAAATCTACCCTCATCTCCGGCTCACCCCAGCCTATAAGACGCAAGGTTTGAAGTTGGGGTAGAAGTTCTTTGATTGCCGGATTGCTTAAGGCAGAGTGGGAGATGGCAAGTTCTTTTAAACCACTCAAGTATTGACCTCCCTCCAAGCGCTGAAAACTCTTACCTAACCAAAGAGACTCAAGCAGGGGCATATCACGCTCAAAGAAAATTTCTTGTATAGCAGGGCACTGTTGAAAATCCATTTTTTTGACAGCCCTGAGATGGCTCAACCCTTCGATGCGTTCGAGTGTTTTTGGAAAAGCAATTTCCTCAAGGGCTGGCATGTCACCCCGGATGGGGAGGTGCGTTATCTTCACATGTTCTAAATTGAGTTGCGTAAAACGCACGAGGTTCTCAATGCCCTCGAGGTGATTGAAGTAGCTATAATATCCAGGCCAAGTGATGTTGGTGAGCCTCTCCATAGGTCTGTCAATGGTGAGTCTATTCAGCCCAGGAAGACCCTCCAGGAATTCTAAGTTGATCAGATGGCCAAGACCGATGAGCTCATTCTGATACGGTGTTATGGAGAGTGTTTTGATGTGAGCCATGTCGCTTGTAAAAATGAGCTTACTCAGCCTGGCGGCGTATGACAAATCTATTGTTTCAAGACGGGGTAAGTTCTCAAGGCCCAGAATCTCCTGCATTTGAAAAGAGGGACTAAAGGAACGCAAATGCTCATGGGGATGAGTAAAGTTGGCCCGCTCCCTTTCTGCATAACGCATGTCTAACACTTGAAGATTAGGAACTTGACTCAAGTCTGGCATGTCTTTCAGGCGGCTGGGTGTTTTTAAATGTTCAAGGCTTGGTAAAAAGGGAAGCGTCAACGTCTCAGAGACGGCTGAGGAATAATCAAGTTCTTTTAAACCTGTGAGTTTATCTAAACCTTCTACTACCATACCTCTTTCAAGCTTAAGCTTTTCTAAGAACGGCATCTCAGCAGGAAAAGTAAGTTCTTTGAAATTAAAGCAACCGTAAGGTATGAGCAGTTTTTTGAGATTAGGGGCTTTTTCAAGACCTTTCAGTGTAACAAGGTTTTTTGGTAACACAAGGGTTTCGAGAAAAGGAAAATTTTGTGTGAAGGATAAATCGGTATCTTGTAAATTTGTAAGATTGAGCTCAGTCACCCCAGTAAATTGGTTGATAAAAGTGGACGATTTTTCATAAAAAACTGCAAGACGCTTAACGGATTTGAGGGCCTCATCAAAAGCATCTGTTTTGCTGGCAAGAGGATACAAACTCCGGCTAATGCGAGACATGAGAGCATCATCTTCCCAATCAAAATCATTCAAGAGGTTCATAAGCGTCAGGTTTAAAGTGGGTAAGTGTTGCTCAAGATGAGAGAGATCCATGGTAGTAAGATCATATACAAAGGAACAGATGCGTTGGTTATCTTCGATGGGACCCCTGAGGAGCCGGGAAAGAGGACTCATCTTTAGTTCTTGAGGATACGTTAAGTTGGGAAGCAACGACAGAAAATTCTCTTGGGCACTACGAAGGTCTATCACCTCTGAATCGCCCAAAAGCTCTTGCAGTTTTGCCTGACTTTGTTTCTCAAGTGGTCTTTCTTGGTGCACTTTTAGTTCTGTGATTTCGCCATGTCCTGGCTGCATATTGATGGTAAAGTGAAAACTATTCCCCACAGAAACCGTCAGATCACCATACAAGAAATCTTTCCACGCGTCTTCTTGAAATCTCTTTTGATTAAAGCTAACGGTGTATTTGTGGTTTGGAAGAGTTTCAAGAACGTCTCCTGGATCCATCTTGTCGCGTCATAGTCGCCATAGGGGGTGGCCCCAAATCCCAGAATCTTCTCAAACACATTGATAAGATTACCAAAATCGGTGGATAGATCATAGGTGGCTGGAACTCCTTCTTTTTTTTGGCGCTTGTTATCATAGCGAATGAAGATGTCTGAGGCGGGAATAGGGGCGCCTTCCACTGGTTGGGAAGAAGAACTAGAACTAGGAGGATAATCATCAACGCCTTGAACCAAGAGAGGAAGTAAACCGTTCAAGTCCCCTACTACCCTGTTCCATAGGGAGCGCATGACTTCAGAACCACTGCTGGCAGTGGCAAGACCATCTTGCACCTCAAAGAAATCAAATAAGTTTTGGAGGTAAGGGGTCGGAGCGAGTTTACGCAGCGCCTCCAAATCAAAGGTTTTCGTGAGTGCGTTATACGCAAGCAGATTGAAGATGTGACGCACAATCATTTCACCACAGTCAGCAAAGTGCTTATGGTCTCCTTCAATGAAAGCAACCTTTCCTAAAGCTGATGCACGTTCTAGAGCTTTAGAGGTATCGAGCAAACTGGAAAAAGCGCCATGCTCATTCGTCGAGCCCGTGCGGACATAAAAAGCATCTTTGGCCCGGTCATAACGCCAAGCAGTTGCATTACTCAGAGCATTTGTGTAGGGAGTGGGACCCGAGATCTCCATGAGGGTTTCAAGATAAAAGACATCATCCATGTCCAGATCAGCTTTGTCTTTACTTAAGACGGTGTCTAAATCCTGCTCTTCAAAAAAGACTTGTCCGTCAGGTTTGACAAAGGTGTCTTCGATGATAGCCAACTCCTCAGGCAAGGTCTTTTGGAGACTTTGGAGTTCTCCCATATAGGTCCAAAGATCTGCCTGACTGTCAAAGTGAAAGTCCAAAAAAGCGCTGATGAGTGCCTCTACCGCGTAGTGGGGGTAAAAAGGCATTTGGGTAGACGATGTCGAGGGCGAGGAAGAAGCTGCCCTTGATACTGGTGAGTCTGAGGAAGGTGAAGAAGAAGCTTCTGAAGTCCGCGGGGAACCGGGGGTGCCAGCACGTTCTTGTTCCTCTATGAAGACCGCCCTCTCAATGGCATCGAGCAAGGGATTGAGGGTATTTCTGTTGAAAGAACTGCCGGGCTTTTCTCCGACGAATGAGTTCCACAATTGATCCACATAGCCGGGGCGCGCCTGCTTTTTGTGGCCTTGTCGCAAAATTCTGAGATTTCCTTTGAGAGTGCTTTCTAGTGCTACTTTCTTTTTAGGGGATTTTGCAACGGCCTCTAAGTGACTAGCGGTTACAGCGCGCACTTCCTCCACATAGAACATAAGCAAGGCAACCGTTCTAGTGTGAATGACATAACGGGCAAAGTTATTGCCCATCTCGTCGTTAGCCCGGTCCCCTAAGATGCCGTCCACAGAAGGGAACAGAATCTTGGTGATTTGAGCCAAAGGGTCTTGTGAGGCGTCGGCTACATAGACGCGGTTTCCCTCATGCATGCCAGGCGTCACACCCAGATACAGACGGATGTTTTCCGGCAAGCGCGAGCGCAGAGCCGCCATACCAATGGTCGGTGAAAAGTGTTTCTTGTCCTTTTTAAAGTGCCGGGTCATGCCCTTAAAGGAAAAAACAGGCACAACCGCATGGGCCGCTGACGTGAGCAGCACGGAGGCCATCAAGGTTGGATACAAGATCTTTTTAATTCTGCGCATGGTAACACTGTAAAATTTATACAACGCAATACTTATTATTATTATATTTTTTAATGATTTTTTGTCAAGTATATTTTGCCAACTTTAATTTAACATGTCCCCATGGCATATCTTTTTCATATCCTCTATACTTATAAAATTAATTCCGAAGGGAGAAAGTAAATGACAAAGCGTATAACCCTCATTGAAGGTGATGGGATTGGTCCCGAGGTTGTCGGCGCGGCAAGGCGTGTCATTGACGCCATGAACCTTAATATTGAGTGGGAAGTTTGTCAGGCGGGAGCTGAAGTCTTTAAAAAGGGACTCGCGACAGGCGTTCCCCAAGAAACCATTGATTCGATTATGCGCACGCGTATTGCTCTGAAAGGCCCCCTCGAGACGCCCGTAGGCTACGGAGAGAAGAGCGCGAATGTGACTTTGAGGGCACTATTCGAAACCTATGCCAATACCCGTCCTGTACGTCATATTCCGGGCATTAAAACAGCTTTTATGGAGCGAGACATTGATTTCGTTGTGGTACGCGAAAATGTGGAAGATCTTTATGCAGGCATTGAATATGACCAAACCCCCACGGTTGCTGAGGCTTTAAAACTGATCACCCGGAAAGGATCAGAAAAAATCATTCGCTTTGCTTTTGAACTCGCTCGGGCCGAAGGGCGTAAAAAAGTCCACTGCGCCACAAAGGCCAACATTTTAAAACTTACAGAAGGCCTATTTAAAAAGGTTTTTGAAGAAGTGGCGCCCGATTATCCTGACATCGAAGCGAATCATATCATCATCGATAACTGTGCCCATCAAATGGTTCTCCGTCCTGAAATCTTTGACGTGCTTGTCACAACGAACCTTCACGGCGATATCATCAGTGATTTAGGCTCAGGACTTGTGGGTGGCCTTGGCGTAGCAGCCGCGGCAAATATCGGAACAGAAGCCGCTATTTTTGAAGCCGTCCATGGTTCTGCCCCCAAATATGCGGGCAAAAACACCATCAATCCAACAGCTCTTTTGTTCACGGCCGCCCTCATGCTCCGCCACCTGGAGGAGTTTGAAGCGGCAAATATGCTGGAGCAATCCCTTCTCTATACCTTGGGTGTACAGAAGACTTACACCCAGGATTTGGATAAAATATCTCCCGTCGGCACACGAGAATACACGGACATCGTGATTCAAAACTTAGGGAAAAAGACAAACTTTTGGCCACAGCGAATCTATAAGCCCCTTCATATTGGAAAGCTTTCCACGCTGAAAGAAAAAGTAAGCCAAAAGGGTGTGGGCGTTGATATCTTTATTCAAAGTGAGCTTTCCCCCGATGAACTTGGCAAAAGCATTGAAGCTATTGCGGCCCCCTCCCCCTTTCACTTGGTCATGATTTCCAATAGAGCCCTTCAAGTTTACCCCGCCGTTGGTGGGATTAAGCCCGATACGGTGGATCACTGGCGCGCCCGCTTTTTTATGAAAAATGGCGGAGAGCTTAAGGATGACGAGGTTCTCTCCCTGATCCAAGCCATCGGGCACAAGCACCACTGGATGCACATTGAAAAGCTTTTCGAGATCAATAATGTCCCTGGCTTTACAAAGGCTCAAGGAGAAGCGTAAAATAACCTTAAGGAAAACACATGGAAGATACAGTTATTAATATTCTTGAAGGTAATCATTCCAAAGGCACCGTTGTTTTTGGCAGTGATCACGCGGGTTTTGAGTACAAAGAATTCTTAAAAAAAGCAGCCCATGACTTGGGCTATACAGTCATGGATTGCGGCACCCATTCCATGGATCGGGTGGATTATCCCGACTTTATTCCCCCTGTTGTTAAGGAAGTTCTTGCGGGCGCCAAAGGTGTCCTCATTTGTGGAAGCGGCGTTGGCATGAGTATTGGAGCGAATCGTTTTAAGGGGATCAGAGCGGCTCTTTGTTTTAACGGCCTCATGGCCAAATTTTCCCGCACCCATAATGACGCGAATATCCTTGTCCTGGGGGAGCGCTTCATAGGCAAAGAACTGGCTTTGTCCTGCCTTGAAACATTCCTTACCAGCGTTTTTCTTGGCGATCGCCATTTGCTGCGCGTTGAGAAGTTGGATACTTTAGATATATTTTAAGTTTCGATAAATTTTTCAACATATATTTTTTATATATTAACACTTGATTTTTGAGTATACAATCTTACATAAAAATCCTATAAGTTTTAATTTCAGTTTATGGTTTAGGTTTAGTGGTAAATATAAGAAATTCAATAATTGTCTTTTTGTGCTCGATTTTACTTATACCATGTGCTTCTAAAGCCATGGACGATGAGCATTCTGCTCAACCTATTCAAATGAAAGGGAAAACAATAAGAGTAATCCCGATTGAGGATCAAAGAATTTATGTCGCAGATGTCCTGCTTCCAAGTGGGGAGATTGCTTATTATGCGAGTGAACCCATCCCTAATGAAGACAGGGAAGAAAAATGGCGGATGTATGCAAGTGCAACTCACTACCTCATAGGGCATAGAGGAATACTACGTGATGGCATAACTCTCGCTAAGAGGAATGGCGTAGAATGGTTTCGTTCCCAGCTTCTCGATTCAAATTATCTTCCTCCTAACAGTCCATATGAGGAGAAATTCTTTGAATTTTTTGATCCTTATATCTCAAGTCTGAGTCAAAAAGAGTCCTCTGAAGTACGCGTAAGCGCTCCTTTTGAAGGAATCGGATCGGGTGTTGTAGGAATGCATTGTGGGATTAGCACTCGAATAAATTATATCTCAAAGAAACCTGTGAAGGGTTTATTTAACTTCCCTGATCAGAATCCAGAACTTCTCAACCTTAAAGACTATATGTCAGCTTATGATGATATTATTATGTCAGTTTCAACGTTTCATACAATGGGAGTGGACGGGGACACTTTTTACCAGCACCGCGGCATTTTTCGAAACCCTTTAAGTATGCTGAGGCGAGACTATAAGGGCTTGGGTTTGTCCATTCACGCCTTTTCTGCACGCGCCTGGCATTTGGAGAATCCTCAGGAAGAAATTATGATGGTGGATCCGGATGGTAATGTCGTCATGAAAGAGATTTTACTGAAAGAATTTAGGGATGATGAGCTTTCATCATCTGACCACCCTACTTCCGATGAAAAGCTAAGACAATTTCATGAAAAAAATAGGGGCGGCATCATGATCACAATAGCTGCCCTTGAAGAAAGGTTTTGATGTTTAAATTTATTGATTATCGATAAATAATAGTTGCAAAACAATAAAATTATGATAAAGTCGCCTCATTAACCAACACATGAGGTCTTAATATGCAACGTATCCAAAAAGTCAGCACCTATCTGATCTGGGTGTTTAATTTTCTTCTCATTGCTTACCCTCTTTTGATAGCATCCCGCTGGTTTCTCATTGACTGGGTGCCCTTTAAAAGTCTTGTGCGTGAGGGGCTCTTTTTCACCCCCATTGACTCGCCTGAGGGGTCCATCAACCTTGCCAATGTTGCCTTTACGCCTCTCACTAAAATGGTATGGCTTGTGGGCAGTTTAATTGGATTTGCTCCCTTGTTTTTAGGGCTTCTTATCCTTAAAAAACTTTTCACAAATTATAAAATGGGGATCATTTTTTCACTGCAAAATGCCGAAAAGTATAAGCACATAGGGGGGCTCTTTTTAATCGATGCCTTTTTAACAGGGCCACTTTCTCAGATGCTTAACGTCCTTGCCGTCACCCTCTCCAATCCTCCTGGGCACCGTTATATTACCCTTACTTTTGGCACCCCTAATATAGAGACTATTTTTTGCGGCATTCTGATCCTTTGTATTTCTTGGATTATGGCTGAAGGCTATAAGCTTCAAGAAGAACAAAGTCTGACCATATAAGGGAGGGGAAAAATGCCTATAATTGTAAACCTTGATGTCATGATGGCCAAACGCAAGATCAAGCTTCAAGAGCTTGCAGAAAAAGTAGGGATTTCGGTCCCTAACCTTTCCATCTTGAAAACAGGAAAGGCCAAAGCCATTCGCTTTTCCACCCTGGAGGCCATCTGCCAAGCCCTTGAGTGTCAACCGGGAGATATATTGGAGCATGAGTAAAGGTCTTTTAATGTAAAAAAACTCTTCTTTCAGATCCCAATATAGTTAGGATAAAATAAATCTAGACAATCTAGCTAATGAGGAAAAAATGGAGTGGCTTTTGGCAGAGGCAAAAAATAAATTCAGCGAAGTCGTTAGTCTTGCACTCACAAGCGGACCACAACGCATTAAAAGACGAGATCAAGCCGTCATCCTTCTTTCTGAAGATGACTACCTAAAGCTTATTGGAGAAAAGCCCAGCTTTAAAAGCTTTTTAATGGAAGGCCCTTCCTTCGAGGGACTTGATCTCAAACGCGATGTATAGAAGTTATTTTAATCCCGTTTCAACCGCAAGGAATTCAACACGACCATAATGCTGCTGGCCGCCATGGCACCGCCGGCAATTTCGGGACTGAGATGACCAAAGGCGGCAAAGCCAATGCCCACCACGTTAAAGATAAAGGCCCAGAAAAGATTTTCTTTGATGATACGGAAGGTACGCTTTGAAAGAAGAAAGGTTTCAGGAATCAACTCAAGAGACGGCCGCATAAGTGTAATGGGTGCAGCATCCATAGCCACATCAGTTCCTGATCCCATCGCAAAGCCAACGGTAGCCGCTGCCAGAGCAGGGCCATCATTCACCCCGTCCCCCACCATGGCCACCAAGTTGTGGTGCTCTTCTTGAGCTTTAACATAGTTAATTTTATCTTTAGGCTGAAGACCGGCCATAACTTCTTCAATCCCAACCCTCTCTCCAATCATAAGAGCTGCTTCCTTTTTATCTCCCGTCAGCATGATGGTTTTGAGACCCATGGCCTTGAGCGCTTTTAAGGTATCCCGTGCATGTAATCGAGGTGTATCGGAAAGGTAGAAAACACCGAGCAGTCCGATTCCATCTTCCGCCAAATAAACGGTCGTTTGATCCGATTGGCGCAAAACAGGAATATCAAAGCCCATCTCCTCCATCATTTTTTCAGACCCCAGAGAATACAATTTTCCTTGAACTTTTCCTTTGATTCCCTTACCCGGTAAGGAAAGAAAATCTTCCACCTCAAGAAAATGAGGCGTCTTAAGAGCCGTTAAAAAAGCTTTTGCAACAGGATGTTCACTGCCTTTTTGAAGGGATGCAGCCAGAAGAAGAATTTTCTCCTCACCCTGACCTGCAAGAGGTTTTATAAAGGTGAGACTAAATTCACCTTTTGTTAGAGTTCCCGTTTTATCAAAAACAACCTGATCCACCATCCGGAGAGCCTCAAGACTCTCCAAATCTTTGATCAAGACTCCCTTTCGTGCAGCTCCCCCCATAGCCACCACAATGGCCGTGGGTGTGGCAAGACCCAAGGCACAAGGACAAGCAATCACAAGGACGGAGACGGCCGAAATCAGAGCCACCTGAACAGGATAACCAAGCGCCAGCCAACTTCCAAAAGTGATGATGCTGATAAGCAAAACTAGGGGCGTAAAAATTCCCGCCACCTGATCTACGAACCGTTGAATGGGTGGGCGCGAGGATTGAGCTTTTTCAACCATATGAATCATACGCGCAAGGGTTGATTTACTTCCCACGGCACTGGCTTCTAGATATAAATTGCCAGAAGTATTCGTCGTGCCACCAATGACCTTATCCCTTTCTTGACGCAGCACAGGAAGGCTTTCCCCGGTGATCATAGATTCATCCACTTCACTTTTTCCCTCAAGGATAATCCCATCCACAGGAATACGCTGCCATGCGCGCACAAAAACCTTTTCACCCTTTTTAATATCTTGAGTCAAAACTTCTACATAAACTCCATCACGTTCAACAAAGGCCGTGGGAGGCGTTAGTTTCATTAATGACCTAACAGCCTCATTGGCAGATCTTTTCGCTCGCTCTTCTAAGAGACGCCCCAAAAGAACAAGGATAATCACAACGGCAGAGGCCTCAAAATAAAGTTCCTGGACTCCCAAAAACACGCCCACGACGCTATAGCCATAAGCAGCTGATGTTCCTATCACCACCAATAGATCCATTCCCGCATTAAAATGTTTTAAGGAGCGCCAGGAGGATTGATAAAAACGCCGCCCAGCCCACAACTGTACAACACTGCCACAAATAAGTTGAAGATAAGGGGACACATAGAAACCAATCATGTGGGCTATCAAAGGTAGGGTAAAGAGGATAGCAACGATTAAATCTGCATAACTAGGAGACGTATGACCATGATGGCCTTCTCCTTTATGCTTCTGAGGTATTTCGCCCTCATAACCTTCACTTTTAATCACTTCTAAAATCTGATGAGGAAGATGGGAATCTGTTGAATTGATTTCGACATCAGCCTTTTCACTGACAAAATTGACGCGTGCTCCTTTAACCCCCTGAACCCGCATAAGTGCTTTTTCAAGCCTTGCTGCACACGTCACGCAGCGCATGCCTTTAATGTTGAGATGTAGAGAATTGTTCATGTTAATTTCTCCCTCTCTATGATGTTAGAGAGGGAGTATGAAAAAAAAGTTAATATACTCTTGTACTTGAAGCTTAACAGCGGGATTGATCCATCTGAACGTAACCCTTCCGCGGTTAACCGGGAGATCCTGAGTCCCCCTCGTTTTACTCGGGGTCTCAGGATGACAATTCATTTTCCTAATAAAAAAACTGTCATCCTTGACAAAGTGGGAAGAGCTTTACTATTTCCTCTACAGCTTAGCCGGGTTGGTTTTCATCAAAAACGTTTTCCTCATTAACTCTTAACTTCATTTCTTCTTCTGGTGTTAAAGTACTTTCTTCTGGCACTAAGGATTTCATTTCGTCTGTTGAGTCAAGAAGTTCTTTCTTTTTTGTATCTACTTCTTGTTTTTCTTTTGACGTCTTTACTGCTTGTTCTTGTGCCACAGCATTTTGCGGCGCATAAGCCGTAAAAAACATAGCGAAAGATCCCAAAACAATCATTTGATTCCACGAAGTTTTCATTCTCAATTTCCTTTTTTAATAGAGTGAACTTCCTGAACTATCGCCTGAAAATATAAGTTTTTCAAGACTTGTTATTGTATTTTTTTGACCATTTTGAGTTGAGATCGCCTCTTCTGCGTGTGCGTTTGTAAAGAATAGCCCTAATCCTACCCAAAGAAAATAATGTGCTGTTTTCATATCTTTCTCCCCAATAGTTTTTTATAAAAAGATTATATACTACTTGAAGAAAGTTAATAATTTATTTCTTTATTTTTTTATCAAGAGGTTAAGTAAAAAATATTTACCCCTTTCTTCTTACGTCCCATACACTTCTTGGGCGCGCTTTTCAAAAGAACTGAGCATCTGATCAAAGGCCGACTCAAACACCATTCGGGTTGCACTTTGGAAGAGCTTGTTTTTAAATTCAAAATCGATGAAGAACTCAATATCTGTGCCCGACTCTGCCCCTTCTTTAAATACCCAATGATTATTGAGGTAGTGAAAAGGCCCATTAATATATTCCACATCAATGCGGGTTTTTGGAGTGAAGTGAACGCGGGAGCGAAAGGTTTCTCGAAAAAATTTATATCCCACACTGAGATCTGCCAGCATTTCTGTTTCTGATTGAGACAAGATACGCACCGCCGCACACCAAGGTAAAAATTCTGGATACTTTTCAATATTGGCCACCAGATCATAGAGTTGCCCTGGGGTGTAAGGCAAATAGTGGGTGTGAAGGCGCGTTACCACTTAAGTGCTCAATTGGGCTTCACGGGCCGCTTTCAAGCGCACAAAATCATCCCCCGCATGATAGGACGAACGGGTCAACGGAGAAGAGGATACCATCAAGAATCCTTTTCCCCGCGCCATTTTAGCGTAATCTTCAAACTCAGCGGGAGTGACAAAGCGATCCAACACATGATGTTTGGACGTGGGTTGAAGGTATTGACCTATGGTCATGAAATCCACGTTTGCCGCACGCAAATCATCCATCACTTGATAGACTTCCCCCTTATCCTCTCCAAGGCCCACCATGATACCTGATTTGGTGAAGAGGGCGGGATCCAGGTCTTTGACCCGCTGTAAAAGCCGCAGAGAGTGAAAATAACGGGCTCCTGGGCGCACTTCGGCATAAAGACGCGGGACTGTTTCCAAATTGTGGTTATACACATCAGGGCGCGCTTCAACCACTTTCTCAAGGGCTCCCTCCTTTCGCAAAAAATCAGGGGTTAGAACTTCAATCGTGGTTTGAGGAGTCGCCTTTCGAATAGCTGTGATGGTCTGAGCAAAATGCTGCGCACCGCCATCTTCTAAATCATCCCGATCCACAGAGGTCACCACAACATGATGAAGCCCCATTTCAGCAACTGCAGCCCCTACTCTTTCTGGCTCATGAGGATCCAAAAGATCAGGCCTGCCTGTTTTAATATTACAAAATGTGCAGGCGCGTGTACACACACTGCCCAAGATCATGACCGTCGCATGCTTTTTCGCCCAGCATTCGCCCACGTTGGGGCAAGCAGCCTCCTCACACACCGTGTTCAATTTCTGACGACGCATTAAATCACGCGTTTCCTGATACTCTTTCGAGACCGGCGCCTTCACACGAATCCAATCAGGTTTTTTTAACTTTAATTCCACCACGCTTTTCCTTAACTGTTACCCTTTCATCAAAAAGGAATCTTACCTAAATATCAAGTAAAAGTTGATAGAGCAGAGGAGCGGCAGAAAGATATCGTCAAAAAAAGAAGACTCAATTTCTTGAGCCTTCTTTTCTAATAGAGTGGTTATTTTTATAATTGTTTTGGCATAAGATGATTAAGATAAACTCCTGGAAAACGATACATACCTTCATCCTCTGGTTTAAAACCCGCAAGCTCTGCTGCAAAATGCCTGTGCATATCTGCAATAAACTCTTCTCCATCACCGGAGCTAAGTATTATCTTACCATCTTCATAACGATCCATCGGAATTTTAATTTTTGCTCCAATGCCAAAGCCATAATACTCAGGTTCATAAACACTTTCATAGACATTACGAGCAAAAACACGAACAACCCCTCGTCGTTTCTCTTGAGGCTCCATAGCTGATTGGTGCGCAACTGCAAAGTTGCTAACAATCTCTTCCCAAGGCACATTCTCAAACTTAGCAGCATGCGCACTGCTGAAAGCACAAATAAATGATAGGGCTAAAACTAATTTTTTCATGATAACAAAACCTTCTTTTTCAATTCAAATTAATTTGTAGTTCAACTACATACCAAGCATAGTTATTTTTATTCTAAAGTCAAGTTTCTTATTCGAATTTCTTATTCGAAATTTTTGATAACATACTTGAAAAAGAAGCTGAAGGCAAAACCTCCTCAGAGCATATGTATGCATCTTCGAAGAACTCATACTGATATACAAGAGAAGAACTCGATGCACTAGCAACTATTTTATGGCGTTCCACATGACGCAACCTATGAACTTAAAATCTTTTGACTTTATGGATGTCGAGATTAACGGCATCAACTTTATTTGAGAAATGTAATTGCAAGAAATAGCTCCAATCTTTGCAAGGTGTTAGGTGGGATGGTGCGTAGTTCTTAAACACTATCCACTGAATAGAAGGATCTGCTCTAAAGTCTTCTCCCGTCTTACCCGTTATGGAGCCCAAAAGATTATATTTATGACCCTTAATAACAAGCGGCTTACGTGGGTGCGGCGACTTAAAGTGCTCTATCACAGTTTCCTTCTTTAGGCAAAAAGATGCATTGTCCTCGCCAAAGGGACCTTCTTCTTTAGGCAATGCAAAAGCTGAATTAATAATTACAAGAGCACATACTAACAATACATAAATTACCTTCACTAAATTTCTCCATAAATAAAATTACCAATAATGCTGACCTTTAGCAAAAATAAATATTGAGTGCAAGTGCAACATGACAGCCGGGTTTTTAGAGGTGGCCAAATTTATACCAAGTCTATAAAATAAATTTTCAGATTTATTTAGTTCGCCACACCTTGCTTCGCAAGGTTCGCACGGTCAAAAAAATTTCTTAGCCAACTTAGTTTACTTTAGAAATCTCCGCCGTGAGGGCTTCAAAAAGAGCCGTAATACCGCCCGCATTGGACCCACCGGCTTGGGCAAGGTCAGGACGGCCGCCGCCGCCATTACCACCAATGGTGGGAACCACTTTCCGAATTAACTCAACCGCATTAAAACGCGCAAGAAGATCCGGGCTCACACTAATCACAAGAGAAACCTTGCCTTCATTTTCTCCCACAATGGCAAAGATGCCTTCCTTATGCTCGGCTTTCAATTCATCGGCAATGGGCTTAAGATCTTGAGGGGGGATCCCCTTCAAATGACGCTTGATAAAGGGAACACCGTTCACCATTTCTGGCTTTTGGGACTCCCCTCCCCTACTGGATGTAGCCAGACGCTGACGAAGGGTTTGGACTTCCCGCTCCAAGAATTTTCGTTCCTCAAAGAGTTGTCCCACTTTTTCCGAAACCCCATTGAGAGTGACCTTCAGCTGATCTGCAAGACCTTGGAGGGCCATTTGCTGTACGGCCGCATAATCCTCTGCCATCCGCCCCGTCAGGGCTTCAAGACGGCGAATACCTGCGGCAATGCCCGCCTCGGAAATAATCTTAAAAAAGCCAATGTCGCCGGTGCTCTCCACATGGGTTCCCCCACACAGCTCGACGGAGAAAGGCTCAAGAATCTCTTCGCCCATCGCCACAACCCGCACTTCATCCCCATATTTCTCTCCAAAGAGGGCCAGTGCCCCTTCCTTAGTGGCTTCTGCTGGGGTCATCAGACGCACGGTAACGGCCGTGTTTTGACGCACCTGATCATTGACTTCCCGCTCAACAATTTGAATTTCTTCAGGCGTAAGGGCCTTAGGGTGGCTAAAATCAAAACGCAGCCGATCGGGCGCCACAAGAGATCCTTTTTGGGTGACATGGGCTCCTAAATTTTTGCGCAAGGCCCGGTGCAAAAGATGGGTTGCGGAATGATTCGCCCTTAATAAGGTGCGGCGCTGACCATCCACGCCCAAATGAACTTCATCACCAAGCTTAAAAGTACCTTCAACAACATGACCGAAGTGCACGATAAGGTCCCCCAACTTTCGCTGCGTATCCTCAATCTCAATTTTGCCAGTCCCGGAAGTCATCACTCCCGTATCGCCCATTTGACCGCCCGACTCCCCATAAAAGGGCGTCTGATTGGTGAGGATTGCAATCTTATCGCCCTTATTTACCTCAGATACAGGCTTTCCATCAATCAACAAAGCTGTGATAACGCCTTCTGCAGCAATGGTTTTATAGCCTAAAAATTCCGTCCCATTCAACCTATCACGCAGCTCAAACCACACAGTATCCGTCTTACTTTCGCCCGAGCCGGACCACGCGGCACGGGCATCTGCCTTTTGCTTACCCATGGCCTTTTGAAAGCCCGCCAGATCCACGGATTTTCCTTCTGCTCGCAACACATCTTGAGTCAAATCTAAGGGAAATCCATAGGTATCATAGAGTTTAAAAGCCACCTCACCAGGAAGTTCCTTTTGGGTCTTTTGAGATTCTTCTGCCAATAACTTGAGTCCCTTGTCCAAGGTTTGACGAAAACGATCCTCTTCCAAATTGAGGATTTCAATAATCAAAGGCGTAGCCTGTTCAAGCTCTGGATAGGCCCGTCCCATTTTCTCAAGAAGGGTGGGGTAAAGCTTGGCCATCAGGGAGCCTTTATAGCCCAAAATCTGCACATGGCGCATGGCACGCCGCATGATGCGCCGCAATACATATCCGCGCCCTTCATTGCTGGGAAGAACGCCATCAGCCATCAAGAAACAACTGGATCGCAGGTGGTCAGCAATCACCCGGTGGGAATCACGTGTTTTACCAACAGCTGCAGTTTTTGTCAGCTCTTCGGAGGCCTCAATCAATGCCTTGAAGATGTCCGTATCAAAATTATCGTGCACCCCTTGGAGGAGAGCTGCAATCCGCTCAATCCCCATGCCCGTATCAACGGAGGGCTTGGGAAGAGTGACCATCTCGCCAGAAGCTAGCTTTTCATATTGCATGAAGACCAAGTTCCAGATTTCAACAAACCGGTCCCCTTCCGCTTCAGGACTACCGGGAGGACCGCCAGGGATGTGATCCCCGTGATCATAGAAAATCTCTGTACATGGCCCACATGGCCCTACATCGCCCATGGTCCAAAAGTTTTCGTCCTTGTCCGCAATAGGGATAATTTTATGATCCGGAAGGCCCGCTACCTTTTTCCACAGCTTTGCTGCCTCCGTATCCTCACTATACACCGTGATGGTGAGCTTATCTGCAGGAATCCCCCACTCTTTTGTGATCAAGGTCCAGGCCAGGTCTATGGCTTCTTCCTTAAAATAATCCCCAAAGGAAAAATTCCCCAACATTTCAAAGAAGGTATGATGGCGTGCTGTGTGCCCTACATTTTCAAGATCGTTATGTTTGCCACCGGCACGAAGACATTTTTGGACGGACACGGCTTTGGTGAAATCAAGAGCTTCTTGGCCCGTAAACACGTTTTTAAATTGCACCATGCCCGCATTCGTAAATAACAGGGTTGGATCATTATGAGGCACAAGGGGGCTGGAGGGCACAACTTTGTGCCCTCGATTTTTGAAATATTCTAAGAAAAATGACCGAATGTCTGCTGTGGTTTGCATAGCCGTAACTACCTTCAGATCTTATTAAGCTGCATCTTCCTCAACGACTTCAGAGGCAGAAATCGCTTGATCTACAAGCGCAACGTTACCACGAACGCCTGCTTCCAACTCCTCTGCTACCTTCGGATTTTCCTTAAGATAAACACGGGCATTCTCACGGCCTTGGCCAATGCGTTGATCCTTGTAAGAATACCAAGAGCCGGATTTTTCGATAAGATTCGCCTTCACGCCCAAATCAATAAGCTCGCCTGTTTTGGAAATACCTTCCCCATACATGATGTCAAATTCTACCACCTTAAAGGGCGGCGCGACCTTGTTCTTTACAACCTTCACCCGGGTTTGGTTACCGATAACCTCATCCCGATCCTTCAAGGCGCCGATGCGGCGAATATCCAAACGGACGGATGCATAGAACTTAAGGGCGTTACCGCCCGTTGTGGTTTCAGGATTTCCAAACATAATGCCAATTTTGTGCCGAATTTGGTTGATGAAAATCACCATACAATTGGTTTTGGAAACAGATCCAGTCAACTTACGCAAAGCTTGACTCATCAGGCGCGCTTGAAGGCCCACATGGTGATCACCCATCTCCCCTTCCAATTCTGCCTTAGGGACAAGGGCAGCAACGCTATCCACCACCAAAACATCAATAGCACCAGAGCGCACGAGGGTGTCTGCAATCTCTAAGGCTTGCTCTCCTGCGTCGGGCTGAGAAATAATCAAGTTGTCCGTATCAACGCCTAGCTTGCGGGCATACACAGGATCCAACGCATGCTCAGCGTCCACAAAGGCGCAGGTACCGCCGGCTTTTTGAGCCTCAGCCACCACATGAAGAGAAAGGGTCGTTTTTCCTGAGCTTTCCGGGCCATAAATTTCAATGATGCGCCCTTTTGGAAGACCACCTATGCCAAGGGCAATATCAAGTCCCAAAGAGCCTGTAGAAACCGTTGCTACGTCTGAGATCACGGGTCTTTGACCGAGGCGCATAACTGAGCCTTTTCCAAAGGCTTTTTCAATTTGACCGAGGGCAGCTTCAAGGGCTTTTTGCTTTTCCATAAAATGACTCCTAATTTTCTCTTGTGATCTCTATCTTCTATATTTCACAGCTAGCCCCGGAGTGCAATTCTAATTTATGATAAATGAGAGGAGGACATAATAGAAGACTTACCCTCAGAAACCTTCGAACAAAACTTAATTAAGTTATTTAACAGCCACTTATCTTTTTAGAGAAGAAAAATATTGTATTATTCTTAGGATCAGTAAACAATGTATCTTTTAAATGAGGACAGTTTTCTAAGAGCTCTATGATGAAAAATAATCTTAAAGTCTCTCATTGGGCCCATGAGCTCAGCAATGCCATCCCAGACAAAGCCGTCGGGATTAGCCTTGCGCCTTTAGCAGGGAACGATTTATTTACATCCTATGTCACTGAAATTCCTGCTGGCGTTTGCGTTGCAGCCCACTATCATCCAGAAGGGATCGAGATTTACCAGATATTATCGGGCAAAGGTTTGATGAGAACCGGCTCTGTAGCAGCAGATCAGTCCGTAAAGTGGGAGCAGTGCGTAGAAGTTACAAGTGGAGATTTTTTCACAATCCAGCCTGGCAGTGTACATCAACTTGAGAATAATGATTCAGAACGGTTAATTTTAATTGTCACTTGCTCTCCCACAAACTTAAGTTACAATCGCATCGTAACAGAACAGAAGGTAGAAAATGCAGCACGTTGAATGTGACAAATGGGTAAGCACTTTAAATGATAGAGGTTACATGACATTGAGCATCGACTCATTCACACAAAAGTTCTTAGACTATTGCGAAAGTCATTCTGGTGTGCATGTTTTTGAGGGTGGAGCTGCCTATGGAATTGCAACACACCTTGCCTTAAAAAGAGGAGCCATCATAACTGCAAATGATGCAGACTCAAGGCACCTTGACTTATTATATGAACGTACTCCTCAAGAATTTCGCTCTGCCCTTACACTCTCTCCTGGTATGCTCCCCCATGACCTTGATTTCCCGACTAGTTCATTTGATGTCATTTATTCATCAAGAATGATGCATTTTCTGACCGGTGAAGAAGTCGAAATTTGTATGAGCAAATTCTTTAATTGGCTTAAAGAGGGGGGAAAAATATTCTTAGTGGTTGAAAGTCCTTATCTTGGTGCTTGCTATTCTGCATTCATCCCCATTTATGAAGAAAGAAAAAAACAAGGTCATCCTTGGCCCGGCCTTATTGAAGATACAACGTCTTATAAATCTATGCGCTATAATAATATTCCTCGTTTTCTGAACTTTTTTGACACGGATATTATGAGACGAATTTCTAAAAATTGTGGGTTTATGGTTGAAGAATGTGCCCATATTAACCGCATCGATTTTCCCCTTGAAATCAGATACGATGGCAGGGAAAGTGTTGGACTTATTGCTACCAAGCCTTATGCATAGGCCTGCTATGCATAAGCTTGCACATTCTGAGAAGAGAGATCTTCCTCATTAAATTGCGCATCAGAGCTTACAGGACGTGAAAGTTTCAGCGCAATGAACCCAAAAATGCCACTGACCATATAGTAAAGTGCAGGTGCTTCATTTATTTCACTCATTTTCAATAAAAGAGTGGATATAAAGGGGGCTGTGCCTCCAAAGATCCCAACACCAATTGCAAAAGCTGTTGATATTCCTCGGCATCTAAAGGAGGACGGAAATAATTTTAACATATAAGCATGCATAGGGCCTAAAAAGAGGGCAGCCAATAGGGCTAAACCAATTTGCCCAGAGTAAAAAAAGCCAGAAGATAATAAGTAAAAAAATGGGTAGGACAGACAAATTGTTGAGAGGGCCCCCCACTGCATTACCTGCCGATGACCACATCGATCGGAAAGAAGTCCAAACACAGGAAGAAAGACAATGTAAACTCCCAACCCGATATTGTTAATCAAAGATGCTTGAGAAAGGGGAAGATGCAGCGCAGAGGTTAGATAAGATGTCATATAGCCTACAAGAGAAAGTGATAATGTTCCTGCTAACCAGCCAATACATACTGTAACGCCGATGTTTTTCCAGTTCATATAAAACCCTGTGTATGTATCACTCTGTTTTTTTATGGCAGAAAAATTCGACTCTTTTATTTGACTCTTACGCAAGTAAAAGCCAATCACTCCTATCAAAGCCCCTAAAAGAAAAGCAAGTCGCCAAGACCAGTGAGAATACTGAGGAAAAGCAATCACAAGTGCTGCAACCATGGAGGCCAGGAAAAATCCTATAATTGAAGACGCAATCATGACGCCGCTGATCAGTCCTTTCTTAGGAGAATTTACATTTTCCAAAAGATAAATAGCTGCATTATTGTATTCTCCACCTGTGCAAAATCCTTGAAGCAAACGACAGAGAACCAACATGATGGGAGCCACAAGACCGATTTGATCATAGGTTGGTAAGAAGCTAATGCATGTTGTGGGAACAGCCATCAATAGAATGGTGCGACTTAAACATACTTTTCGCCCCAGCGTGTCTCCGATATAGCCAAAGGCTAAGGCCCCTATAGGCCTCATAACAAATCCAATTGCAAAAACGCTCGCACTTGCAAGTAAGGAAGAAATACCATCCTCACAATGAAAATAGAGAGGAGTAATGATAACGGATAAAAAACCAAAGAGTCCTAGATCATAAAACTCTAGGAGATTTCCGATAAGCACAAGAAGTGGGTTTTTGTTTAAAATTTTAAGCATATTTTTTTTTACTATAATGTGAGCTAAAAGAAAAGGTTTATTTTTTGTTAAACGTTTTTGTTAAATCTTTTGTAAAACACTCTTGACGAAGACTCATTGAAATATGAGAATATCTTAAACTTGCAATAATGATGGGAGAAAATAAATGGCAGGAAAAATTCTAACCTCTCTTCCTTCAGACATAGAAGAAAACCTTTTAGCTTTCACAAATAACTTGCGAGAATTAGGTGTCACTCATATAGGGCACGGCCTCATCGTAGGATCTTTAAAACCAACCGCATTTTTTTCCTGCAAAGAATGGGCAGAGAGATATGATGATGAAGATCTTGTAAGCAGAGACCCCATCAGAGCCTGTGCCTTAAACACAAATTTCAAGATTATTCCCTGGGAATATATTCCCTCTAATAAGGAGCAGAGACCGGTAATAGAAGAGAGAAAGCGTGAATTTTGTTCTAAAACCGGGCTTTTGATATCCATGAAACATAAAGAGTTTCATGAAACGTTTGTTTTTGGAACAGATTCAAAAAAGCATGACATTACTCATTTTTTCAGTAAAAATTCCCGTGTTCTTATTGAAAATTTGCTAAGGTTCAGAAAAGAGCATATGCGTTACTATACTAATAATGACGGCGTCGATGCCATACAATAGGTGCGACTGTTTTTATAGCATAATCAAATAAAATAGGAGGCGATACTTTTGTAAGTGGGTTCATACATACTAATGTATAGCGCCCCATCTTAGTTCCCTTTAAAAGCCTACGAACAAGTTGTTCTCCTTTTTGAGTGATGATAATGCAATCTTTACCAATTGCCTCTTTGAGATTTTCAGAGAACAATCCACCAACATAATCTCCAATAGCATAAAAAGGTTCCATCCCATTATCTAACACACAACTCACAATGCTATTGTTATATAATTTTTGAAAGAAAAAAGCTTCTTTCATTATTTTTAATTCTTGCGATAACGCAGATAATACGGCTTCACTTTCTTCTAATTCATTCGTTTCAGCTTCTTCTTGTAAAGGAGGAGCGCCTTCGCCTTTAAGAAGCCACTTAAGAGTACAAGAGTATCCTTCTTGCCTGACACCACTTGCAATTCTTTCTGCTGTTTTCTGGTTTAAAGGTCTCTCTCCTTTTTCAAGGGCATATAAATGAGAGAAGGAAATTTTATATTTTTTTCCAAATGCGGGTAACTTCATACCACATAATGTAATTGCTATTCTTACTCGTTTACCGCAATCTTTTCTGATTTCATCGTTGACCATACATACCTAAGCACATTTTCTGAAAGTCTTTTTTAATTAACGTGTGCATCTTTATTATTGTTTTCAGCCTATAGTTTCCTTCAGGAAGATAGGTTAATAGGCATAAAATGTCTATATGGAGATTCAAGAAAAAATCTAATTTTATTAATTTTATTGAGTCACAAAAAATATATTGCTTTTTTAAAAAAGAGAACATATTCTTTTTTTGAAGAGAAAAGAGTTCAGACATATTTTTTCTCAGAGCCTAAGTTAGTTTGTAATTTTTGTTGTTGATGGTGTTTGTAAGACCTCCAGAGAAAGAGCGTCTTCATACGTTCTTTCTCACAAGGTTAAATTTCCTTCGGTATAAGCGATAGAAATAACCACATAAGCTTACCAAGCTCCCCTTTCCTTGAGCACATCGGCCAGACGATGGATCGGCAGAATATCAGCAGCTGGAAGAGGTATTGAAGCTAAATCAGCATAGTTCACCCACGCCAGCCTTTGGCCTTCCGCGCCATGGGGAGTGCTCTCCCATCTGTGACAGAGATAAAGAGGCATAATCATATGAAAAGTATCATAACGATAGGAGGCAAAAGTTAAAGGTTCGAGATCTTCCTCCCGCACCTGGATCCCCAGCTCTTCCTGCAGTTCTCGAATCAAAGATACCTCAGGAGTTTCACCGGGCTCCATCTTTCCTCCGGGAAGCTCCCACACGCCTGGTAAAGCTTTTCCTTGAGGTCGCTCTGAAATAAGCATTTCTCCCTTTTCATTAATTAGGACGGCAGCCACCACCCACACTAAGGGACGCTCTTGGGCATGATATCGGGTGATGAAATCATGGAAAGAAAGGGTATAACACACAGCTTCCCGTGTTCCTTCAAAGGCCTTAGAAGAAATTTCTTTTGTGCCCATTTCACAAAACCCAAGCTTCTCAAGAATACGGCGGGAAGCCATATTGGTTTGAAGAGCACTTGCTTTGAGCTCCTTTTGTTTCAGCACATGAAAACAAAAGTGAACAAGAGCCCCCGTAGCTTCAGTCCCATAGCCTTGTCCCCAGTAAGGTTTCCCGAGCCAAAATCCTCCTAGTTCCGCCTCAGAAGAAATAACGCCCATAAATTGCTGATCAGAACGCCTGACAATAGCTAGGATCACACATTTTCCTTCCGCCATAGAGCGATGAGCAAAGGCAATAAATGTTTTAGCATCTTGAAGGGTATAAGGATAGGGCATACGAAACAGCCTTTCAGCGATGTCCTTATCATTAGCAAACGTAGCCATAGGAACTGCATCTCCTGCCCTTAGAGGGCGCAAGGTCAACCTTTCCGTGGCAACAGGTAAAAAGGGTCGATTCAAAAGGTTTGAAGGGATCATAACACCATCTTTCTTTAAAAATTCCTTTTCTTTTTTTCCTTTCCTGAGCATACTCCGCTTATGGAAAATGTTAATCCCTCTTTCGAAAATATTATTCCAAAACTTATCACCCTCTCTGAACAAGCGGGGACTCTTATCGCTCACCTTTATAAAAAGGCAGAAGACTTCAAGATTATCAGAAAAGAGGATGGCTCCCCTGTGACGGAAGCCGATCATCAAAGCCACCACCTTCTCGCACAAGGCTTAAAAGAACTCACCCCTCATATCCCTGTTATTTCTGAGGAAGATGAAGAGTCTTGGGACATCAAAAATTCCTTTTATTGGCTCATCGATCCCCTTGATGGAACCAGAGGATTTATCCAGCGAGATGGACAATTTTGTATCAATATTGCTTTAATGGAAAATGACAAAGCTATCTTAGGCCTTATTCACCTTCCTCTCACCGGTGAAACTTTTTATGGCTATGGAAATACGGCTGTAAAACATATCTCTGGACAAAATACGCCTATCCATACACGACGTTGCCCTCCAGAAGGATCAACCCTTCTCCTCAGCAATCACGATCTTAAATGTAAAGAGAAATGGGAAAAATATATAAAAGACTTCCCCCACCCTATCCTTAAACCACTCCACAGCGCCATCAAGTTTTGCCGTATTGCAGAAGGCGCAGCTGATATTTATTTACGTTTTGTTCCTTGCAAAGAATGGGACACGGCCGCAGGTCAAATCCTCGTTGAAGCCGCAGGAGGCAGCATGGAAACCCTTGAAGGGACCCCTTTTCTCTATGGTAAGCCCAACCTTAAAAATCCAGGCTTTAAGGTCTTCGGTCAAAAACCATGATCGTCTCTTCCACACCAGAAGCCCTTGAGAAAGCCCTTCAGATTCTTCATGCGGGTGACCTTATTGGCCTCCCCACAGAAACCGTTTATGGACTTGCCGCTGATGCGACTCAAGACGTAGCAGTTGCCAAGATATTTGAGCAAAAAAACAGACCTTCTATCAATCCTCTGATTATTCATGGCGCTACTCAAACCACCTTCCAAGAACATGTGGAATGGGATGAGCGGGCCCAATTACTGGCTGAGGCCTTTTGGCCTGGCCCACTCACCCTTGTCCTCCCACGTAAATTGACCTCATCTATTTCTCTCCTTGCCAGCGCCGGCCTCGAAACCTTAGCTGTGCGTGTTCCCCATCACCCGGTTGCCCTAGATCTTCTGAAGAAATTTGGAAAACCTCTTGCCGCTCCTAGTGCCAATCGCTCTGGAAAAGTGAGCCCTACAACCGCAGAACATGTGGCTGAAGACTTTTCAAATCTTTTTATTTTAAATGGGGGAGCAACAACAATTGGTCTTGAATCGACCATTCTTGACTTAACCTCTGCCACCCTCCTCATTTTACGTCCTGGAGGCATTTCGCGGGAAGAATTGGAAGCTGTCATTGGACCGATTCAAATGCATGATAGCAGTACAATTAAAGCCCCTGGAATGATGAAAAGCCATTACGCTCCTCACCTCCCCTTAAGGCTGGATGCCTTAGGACCTCAACCAGGAGAAGCTTTTCTTGCCTTTGGACCTACTGCACAAAGTGATTTGAATTTAAGTATAACAGGCGAACTACGAGAAGCTGCTGCTAACTTATTTAAAATGTTGCGTCTCCTGGATCAGATGGAATTTAAAGGAATCGCCGTTGCGCCCATTCCTATGCAGGGACTGGGGCTTGCTTTAAACGATCGATTGCAGCGTGCTGCAGCCCCTCGCGATCTTTGATAAAAAGAATAAGCATACCTGCCGCAATAGCACATAAGGATAAGTAATAGTTCCGACATAAGTTGTGGGTCATATCTCCAAGCACGAACCCAAAAAGAATTGTAGCATTACACACAGCAACAGAAAGACGGTCTTTTACATATTTTTCCACAGCCCAAAAGAGGAAGGCTACAAAAGAACTAAATAATATTCCTCCAAAAAGTCCTAATTCGACATAAGCTTGCAAAATACTTTTGTGGGGATGCATCACATTATGGAGTCCGCCAATAATGGCTCCTTGTTTTTCAATGATATAACGTGATGAGTTTAAACCCCATCCCAAAAGGGGTTTTTCAAAAAACTTGTGAGAAAAATACTCCCAAATAAAAAGGCGATAAAAAAAACTCTTATTTAGAAGCCAAGAATAATAACCAAAATTTATTATTTCCATTGGACGAATAATATAAGCATATAAAATAGGGCTTAGAAGTAATAAGGTAAAAGAGGTAATCATAGAAATACGGGTAATCCAAAAAGGCGCCAAATAACTTATAAAAAAGAAAACACTAGCAAGAACAAAAGCGTAGAATGCTGTTTGACATGTTGTTAACTTAATAAGAAGTCCCAGAAGAATAAAAGAAAGAATGGCAATAACTTTTCGATCTTTAGTCCACATAAAGGCACAAGCTACAAACCCCAAAAGACCAAAAACAGACCCTGTGGATTTTAATAAAGAGGGATCTCGCGTAAGGAGTTTGACCTGAAATATATCCACAATTGATTGAAATACATGCAAAACCGCCAGAAGAAGACCTATCATGATGAGAGTTTTATACACCCGTAAAATGACAGCTGACTTAACCTTTAAAATGGAGGCAAGAAATATATAGGAAAACACTAAAGTTATGCTTAAAGAATAAAATGATTGTAGTGCAACTTTTTTATTGATCGCCGTCAAAACACTAAGGCCACTCATACTTAAAAATAAAACAAAAAAAATGGCCAAAAAAGGTAACTCGAATTTAAAATTTTGCCAGCTCTTTTGCGTGATAAAAAAGGTACACGCCAAGAAAGGTAATAAAACTGAAAAGAATTTAGTTGAATAAATACCTGCAACTGCGACAATGAGAGAGAATAAAAGAATTCCTATGTTCTCGTAAGATTCTCTTTTAATCAAAATAAAAGCTCCATTCCTTTACAATATGTTTTGGTATAAGGTTTCTTTAATCACATAGCAACATGAAAATAGATATGCATTTTAAATTTCTACTTTGTTTAATATTCTTATGGCCTTCTTTAACTTTTGCAAGTTCTCCTGCGAAGGATGCTTTAATTCGAGATGCAGAAATTGAAGATGTGCTCAAATCCTATGTCGAACCTATTTTTAAGGTAGCTGGACTCGATCCAAAGTCATTGCATCTCTATATTATTAATTCAAATGACGTGAATGCTTTTGCCATGGTGGGTGGACGCATTGCTATGAACACAGGTCTTATTTTAAAAGCCAACTCAGCCCTTCAAGTCATTGGCGTTTTCGCCCACGAGACGGCCCACATTGCTGATAGTCATATTCTTCGAGGCATTGATGCCTATGAAAAAGCCCTTTGGCAAAATTTGCTTGGAACCATGTTAGGTGGTGTCGTAGCCGCCGCTGCAGGAAGACCTGATGCGGGTGCTGCAATCATGATGGGTTCACAAGACATGGCAGAAAAAGGATTACTGAAGTTTTCTCGAACCCAAGAAGGATCCGCAGATCAAGGAGCGGCGCGATTTCTGGATAGTCTGGGCTATTCTTCAAGGGGAGCCCTTGAGTTCATGGAAATTTTGCGCAAAGAAGAAGTGCTCTCGGAGCAATATGTAGATCCTTATGTTTTGACCCACCCCCTTGTTTCAGAACGTCTTGATTTTTTCCGTTCACATATCAGTAAATCACCTCATGCCAATGCCAAACTTCCTCAAAAGTTTGAGGATAATTTCAAGCGTATTCAGGTTAAAATTGCGGCTTTTACCCAAAGTCCTGCAAAAACACTCTCTCAACTCGATCCGACTGATACTTCTCTCTTAGCTCGTTATGGAAGGGCCATTGCTTATTTTCAAAGTTCTCAAATTCCTGAAGCTCTGAAGGAAGTCGATTTTCTTTTAAGAGAATATCCGGAAGACGCTTTCTTCTGGGATCTCAAAGGCCAAATTTTGTTTGAGTCAGGAAAGATAAAAGAAAGCCTCACAGCCTTTGAAAAAGCTGTTCATTTGCGGCCCGACATCCCTCTTTTACGGGTGAGCCTTGCCCACGCCTTAATTGAAAGCAATGACCCCACCAAAGAAGAGCGGGCATTTGGAGAGCTTTCCCGTGCCAGAGCTGATGAAGGTGACAATCCTTTTATCCACCGGCTTTTAGCTGTTTATTATGGAAAATCTGGGAAAATAGGCCTTGCCGCCCTTTCGCTAGCAGAAATGTCCTTTGAAGTGGGCGATTTAAAAACAGCGGAACAACAAGCGAAACGCAGTCTTCATTTTCTAAAGGACGATCCCATAAATGAAATGCGCGCTAAAGATATTCTTGCAGAGATCAAGCAGTTGAAAGACCTTGAGTCCAGCATTTTTTAACCCCTTCCCCCCTAAAATCATTCAGAGAAATCATAGAATTTATGGAAAACTCTTGTATAAATGGGGTTAATAATTAATGTATTGCCTTTTTTGATTTCTACCTGCTACAGTAGAATTTCCATATAACAAGGGAGATTGAAAATGGAAAAGAAAACACTCACAAGTCTTGCGATGATTACTTTTTTGATGACCTCAACAGCTGTCATAGCTATGGAAGAAGACAGATCTACTGAACTTCCTTCAGCTGTCGGTGTTCAACTTAAAGAAGCTGAGGAACAAGGTCCATCTTCTTCAACTGCCATTGCAGTTCAACTCAACGATGAGGAACAAGGTCCATCTTCTTCAACCGTTACTGCTGCTCCTACAAGTGGAGGGATATTAAGTGCATTAAATCCTTTCAATTACTGGCCATTTACTTCAACATCAACGCCTTCTGCAATCCCCCCTGTCGAAGAGATACAAGGAGGCGCAAATAATATACCAAGCGCTTCTCCCGCAGAAGGTCCTGGAGAGAGTTCAGCATCAACTCCGTCTGTAACTCCTCCTGAAGATAATGAAAAAGGACTGGCAGATTTCTTAGCAACAAGCATGGTTCTCAATGCAGATGATGTGCTTTTCCAACAAGTTTTGGACACTGCGGCATCCGATGGTCCAGATGCTCTTGAAAATGCTAAGCGAATACTTAATGCTGTCCCAACATCAACTGGTTCATCAAGCGCTCCAACAGACCCCTTAATTACAGAAAAAGAAGGGTTTCTGACCAGATGGTGGAACTATTGGAGAGCAAAACCCGCAACTGAAGCTGGAGCTGAAGAGCAAAAATTCTTAACGGAGTAATCTAACCCATCAAGTAGAAGGGGCGTTACGCCCCTTCTTACTTAATGTATAAAGAGATTTAATTCCCTCCATAACCAAGTATAAACAACGTCGTCATCACGAGCCCACGCCGTGGGCGTGGTGATTCATTTTGATTAAGCGATGGATTGCCGCAACCCCTAAAAGGGCTTCGCAATGACGTGGTTTTAGTGGATTTTTATAAAAACTCCCCCTAAGGTGAACTGACACAAC
>JAKFXB010000038.1 GCA_021731585.1 Alphaproteobacteria bacterium | reverse complement strand
AATTATTGTTGCAACGGCGGGGTATACCTTATGGAAATATTTTCATCATAAAAATCAACTTCGTGTGCATGGATCATTTTTATCCGCAGTAAAGCTCTATAATGACGGCAAGAAAGAGGAAGCTTTGAAAGCCTTTCAAGGAATAGCGCAAGAGAGTAGCGGTTATGGTAAATTGGCGGGCCTTTATGAAGCGGCTCTTACTTCCAATCCTAGTGAAATCTATAATGAAATGGCTCAAAAAAATGTTTCTGATCCGGCGCTTGGGAATTTGCCAAAACTGCTGCTTGCGGTGCGAGAACTTGATAGTGGCGCTGCTTTAGAAGCGATTCAACCTCTGACAGCCCCAAACAATGCCTGGGCGCCTCTTTCCTATGAACTCTTGGGATTTGCGCATTTAAAAAAAGGGGATGAGGTTATGGCTGCCAAAAACTTTATTGCGATTTTAAAAGAACCTTATGCCTCTGATCATGAGAAAATGCGTGCAAGTTTAATGCTGACTCAAATTGAAGTCCCCGATGCCATGTTTGAGCAAGAAGAAAAGAAAGAGTGAAATAGACATGAATAAAAATTGGCTTTGGCCAGTCTTACTTCTCATCCTTGTTGCCTGTGATGCAGCAAAAGTACCGATTATAGGAACACGTGTTCCCGTTGTCGATTATGAGAGCACCATCAAGGTGGATGAAGAAGCTAAAAGTGTAAGCGTTTCCCTGCCTCAGCCTGAAGCCAATGCTAGCTGGTCTCAAATGGGGCGAGAAGCAAGTCATGCTATATCAAATTTAGCATTCTCGGGGGCATCTCAGCCTTTATGGGTAAATTCAATCGGTGCTGGTAATGGAGCCGGACGACTTTTATCTCCTCCTATTGTTGAAGAAGGTGTGCTTTATGCCATGGATACTTATGGGAACGTAAGTGCTTTAGATGCCTCAACGGGAGTAGAGCTTTGGAGGACAGATATCTCGCCTGAAGGTCGTGAGATGGCCATCATTGGTGGAGGTCTTGCCTATGGTGAGGGGAAAATTTTTATAACCTCTCCGCACGCGGAAGTTTTGGGGCTAGATGCCAAGACCGGATCTATCCTTTGGCGTATCCCAACCTTAAGTCCTGTGCGTGCGTCACCCGCTTATGTAGATGGTCGTCTTTATGTCTTAACCATCAGTAATATGCTCACCGTTTTAGAGGGAGAGTCGGGAAAGCAACTTTGGGAGCACGCAGGTATCACTGAATTTGCTGGTCTTTTAGGAACGGCAACTCCCGCTGTCTCAAAAGGCGTTGTGATCGTCACCTATTCTTCAGGGGAAATTTATGCCTTAAAGGCGGATAATGGCTATCAACTTTGGACGGAAACCTTAAGTTCGACCCGTAGGCCTGATTCTCTTTCTGCGCTTTCCCATATTCGTGCCTTGCCAGTTATTGACGATAAAAAAGTGATCATTATTGGGCACAATCAAAAAATGGCGGTCTATGATTTACGGCGGGGTGAGAGGAGTTGGGAGCGGAGCATAGGGGGGACACGAACACCTGCTGTCTCGGGGGGATATATCTTCATGGTTAATTCTCACAATGAATTGCTGTGCGTCACCCGTGATTTTGGACAAGTGGTTTGGATTAAGAAATTGGCCTGCGACCCTGAATATCCCTTTAAAGGGGTTTGGGAAGGCCCCATCCTTGCAGGGGGAAGGCTTTATTTAGTTAGCGTCCATGGAAACTTGTTGAGCCTTGACCCTAAAAATGGCGAGATTATAGGGGAGCAAAATCTGGGGTCACCCGTATCATTGCCTCCTCTTGTGGCGCAAGACACTCTCTTTATCTTAACGGATAATGGGGATGTCATGGCCTTTAAATAGAATTTCATGAATCTCTCTGAAGCCTTTTGCAGAAAATATGGTCTTAAACTTGCCATTGTGGGGCGCCCGAACGTGGGGAAATCGACTCTTTTCAATCGCTTATGCGGCAAGCGGATGGCCATTGTCCATGACAAACCAGGTGTCACTCGAGATCTTAAGGAAGCCTTTGGCCAATTGGGGGACATTCCTTTAAGGCTGATGGATACGGCAGGACTTGAGGACAAAAGCGATGATCCCCTTATGGGCGGGATGAAAATCCAAGTTTTACGAGCCTTGGATGAAGCGGATGTGATTTTATTTATGATTGATGCCCGCCAGGGGATGACTCCTTTGGATCAAGCCTTTGCTGACTTTTTGAGAAAAGCGAAAAAACCCATTCTTTTATTGGCAAATAAATGTGAAGGGAAGGGGACGGAAGAAGGCCTTGCGGAAGCTTGGGGAATTGGCTTTGGAGAGCCCTTTCCTCTTTCTGCCGAACACGGCCAAGGCATGGATTCCCTCTATGAAGCCCTTCTGCCCCATTATAAAGGTCCTCTGGAAGAGGAAAAAGAGGTAGAGGGCGACGAAGCAGCCCCACTACAACTTGCTATTGTGGGCCGTCCTAATGTAGGAAAATCAACCCTCGTGAATCAACTTATTGGCCATGAGCGGGTCTTGACCGGTCCTGAAGCCGGTGTGACACGCGATGCTATTGCCATTGATTGGGAGTATAAGGGCCAAATTCTGCGGTTGATTGATACGGCAGGCATGCGCCGAAGAGCCAACGTGACGGAAAAATTGGAATGGCTTTCTGTTTCTGAGAGTCTGACGGCCATTCAATATGCTCAAGTTGTTGTCTTAGTTGTTGATGCAACCCAACCCTTGGAAAAGCAAGACCTGCATATTGCAAGTCAAGCCATTGATGAAGGACGCTGTCTTGTGTTGGCTTTGAATAAGTGGGATTTAATTTCTAATAAATTGGAACTTTTGGGTGACTTGAAAGCGCGCTTGGCAAGCGTATTGCCGCAAGTGCGCGGTATTCCTATGATTCCTATTTCGGCCTTGAAGGGGAAGAATAAGGAAAAGCTTCTTGATGCTGTTTTGGATATTTATGCCCTGTGGAACTTACGGATTTCTACATCCAAGCTTAATCGCTGGCTAGCAGAAATTGTCTCTCATCATCCGCCGCCTTTGATTGCGGGAAGGCGCCTTAAGATTAAATATCTGACGCAAATCAAAACGCGGCCGCCTACTTTTGTTCTGTTTTCTAGTAAATCAGAGGAGCTTCCTGATTTTTATGTACGCTATATCCTTAATGGATTGCGTGATGCCTTTGGCCTTGAGGGAGTTCCCTTACGTCTTTTTGTGAGATCCGGTAAAAACCCATATGCAGACAAAGACTGAATCTGCTAAACTTGTTAAATAAAAAAATTACGGGAGCAAGTCTATGTCTTACCATCTTCAAACGCGAAAAACCTTAAATGTTGATGGAAAAGACTATACCTACTATTCATTAGAGGAAGCCTCCAAACAATTGGGGGATATCTCCCGATTACCCTATTCCTTAAAAATTCTTCTCGAAAACATGCTCCGACTTCAGGACGAGGTGGCTGTCAAGGCCAAGGACATTGAGGCCTTAGCGGCTTGGGTGAAGACCCGGACCTCTGACAAAGAAGTTGCCTTTACGCCGGCGCGGGTATTGATGCAAGATTTCACAGGGGTTCCGGCAGTGGTGGATTTGGCGGCTATGCGGGAGGCCATTCAAAAAATGGGGGGCGATCCCAAAGTTATTAATCCCTTAGTGCCTGTTGATTTAATCATTGACCACTCCGTCATTGTGGATAAATTCGGAACCTTGGATTCTTACAAGTTTAATGTCCACCGGGAAGTAGAACGCAACTGTGAGCGCTATGTCTTTTTAAAATGGGGCCAAAATAGTTTTAATAACTTTCGCGTAGTGCCGCCAGGCACAGGGATCTGCCACCAAGTCAACCTTGAGTATTTGGGCCAGGTAGTATGGACACAGGAGAGGGAAGGGCGCAGAGAAGTATTTCCTGATACTCTTGTAGGCATGGATAGTCATACGACCATGATCAATGGTCTTGGTATTTTGGGATGGGGCGTGGGCGGCATTGAAGCGGAAGCGTCTATGCTGGGACAGCCCTTTTCAATGGTCATTCCTGATGTGGTGGGCTTTCGTCTTGAAGGACAACTTAAGGAAGGTACAACGGCGACAGACCTGGTGCTTACTGTCACTCAAATGCTGCGGGAAAAAGGCGTTGTGGGGAAATTTGTTGAATTCTATGGCCCTGGTCTGAAGCATTTGACGATCGCTGACAGGGCTACCATTGGGAATATGGCCCCTGAATATGGAGCGACCTGTGGTATTTTTCCCATTGATGAAGAAACCTTAAAATACCTTGCCTTTACCAATCGGGAGCTCCACCGTATTAAGTTGGTTGAAGCCTACGCCAAAGCCCAAGGCTTGTGGCATAGCATTGATCCGGTATATACAGAAACCCTCCTTTTGAACCTTGAAGATGTGGAGCCAACTCTTGCAGGGCCAAAGCGCCCCCAAGATAAGATTCTTTTGAAGAATGTTGTCTCCGCCGCAGAGGGCACTCTGGCCCATGATGATAAGCTACAAAACCGAATCCCTGTACAAGGTCAAGGCTATGGTCTGAGCAATGGGGATGTGGTGATTGCTGCGATTACCAGCTGTACCAATACGTCCAACCCTATGGTAATGGTAGGCGCGGGTCTTTTGGCCCGAAAGGCCGTTGAAAAGGGCCTCCGTTCCAAACCTTGGGTAAAAACATCCCTTGCGCCGGGAAGTAAGGTGGTAACTGATTATTTTGAAAAAGCAGGGCTGCAAAAAGATTTAGACGCCCTTGGCTTTGATTTGGTAGGGTATGGCTGTACCACCTGTATTGGAAATTCTGGTCCGTTGCCTGAGCCGGTGGCCAAGACTATTGAATACAATGATATGTCCGTGGCTGCTGTGTTGTCCGGGAACCGCAACTTTGAAGGGCGCATCCATCCTCAAGTAAAGATGAACTATCTGGCCTCGCCGCCCTTGGTGGTGGCCTATGCCTTGGCGGGGTCTATGATGCTTGATCTTTTCAATGATCCCTTGGGGCAAGATAAGGAAGGGCGAGATGTCTACTTAAAGGATATTTGGCCTTCAAACCAAGAAATTCGCGATGTGATTCACGCCTCTATGACCCCCGAGATGTTTACGAAGCGCTATTCCAATGTCTTTGAAGGCAATGAGGAATGGAAGGAAATGCAGGTAGAAGGCGGCAAAACCTATGCCTGGTCCCAGGGGAGCACCTATGTGAAAGAGCCTCCCTACTTTGATGAGATGTCCAAGGATCCTCTGCCCATAAAGAATATTAAAGGCGCGCGCCCTCTTGCGATTTTGGGGAACAGTATTACAACGGACCACATTTCTCCCGCAGGCAGTATTAAGGAAGATAGCCCCGCGGGTCTTTATCTTCTTGAACATGATGTGCCTGTGCACGATTTTAACTCCTATGGGTCCCGTAGAGGCAACCATGAAGTGATGATGCGCGGGACCTTTGCCAATATTCGCCTTCAAAACGAAATGACTCCTGGAATCACGGGAGGTGTTACGCGCCATATGCCCGAGGGAGAGATTCTCTCCATTTATGATGCAGCTATGCGGTATAAGGAAGAGGGAATCCCCTTAGTTGTGATCGCAGGAAAGGAGTATGGAACAGGGTCCTCCCGGGATTGGGCGGCCAAGGGACCGCGTCTTTTGGGCGTGAAGGCTGTCCTTGCAGAAAGTTTTGAGCGCATTCACCGCAGCAATCTTATTGGGATGGGCATTTTGCCCTTGATGTTTGAGGAAGGGGTGACGCGGCGTACTTTAAATCTCGATGGATCGGAGCTTATTGATATTGAAGGTTTAGAGAAAGAAATCACACCGAAAATGCAAGTCAAGGCCCGCATTCACCGTACGGATGGGCGAGAAGAGGTTATCCCTCTTCTTTGCCGCATCGATACGGAAAATGAGGTACACTACTATCAGCATGGCGGAATCCTCCATTATGTGATTCGTCAGCTAATGGGGAAGAATTAAGATTGTCTGCGGCGGGGCAAATATTGTTCCCGTGCCCTTGTATCAAGGCGCAGTATAGAAAAATAAAAGATACGGCTTTCCTTTAAAAGTTCACGAAGGCGAGGAGGGATATCCTTATCTTCTTCTGAAGATTGATTTAAACATTCTTCTCCTTGCATGACACGGCAGCTTTCAGAAATGCTCTCCTCAGAAGTGAGTTCTCCTTCAAGAATGGCCTTTTGTAGCATGAGCCACGCAATGATTTGGGTCAAGCGAACAGTGACGCGCATGGCTTCAGAGCTCAAAAGAAAGGTTATATGAGGATCCATAGTATCCATGTCTTTGGGGGCTTGCCATTTGATGTAAGCATGAGTGGCGCTCAAGAGGCGGTGGGCTTCTTCAATTCTAGAATCAATAAGTGTGACTGGACTGGACATAACACAGACTCCTAAATAACAACTACTCTCTACTTTCAGGATAACTCTGTATTAATTAATAAATTATTGATTTGCTGTTATTTATATATCTTAAAGAAATATGATATAATTCAAGAATCATTTATTAGGGGAGGGGGCTTAAAGAGTAGCTCGTGTTCCGACCTCCTTGAGGATTAATAATTAATATGCCTTGCCGAACAAGATTAAGAATATCTCTGTGCGCCGTATCTTGAGAGCATTTGGTAAGCTTTGCCCATTTTGACGTTGTCAGTTTTCCTTCAAAATCATCCAGCATGAGGTTAAGCACTTTGCGTTGTCGGTCGTTTAGGGAATGGGCAGAAAGCTTTTTCCAAAATTGGGCTTTGAAAAGGATGCTAATTAAGGCAGTGTCAGCCTTTTGGATGGCTTCTTTCAAACAAGTTAAAAACCATGTCATCCAAGGGGTTATATCCAGGGAGTCCTTTTGGGTCTGTTCAAGAATTTTGTAATACTCATTGCGCCTTAATCTTATGTGGGAGGACATACTGTAAAAGCGCTGCGGAGTTTGTTCTGATTGAGCGAGCGCCATATCCGCAATAGCTCTGGCGATGCGGCCATTGCCATCTTCAAAGGGATGAAGGGTCACAAACCAAAGATGGGCTAGGGCTGCTTTTAAAACGGCGTCTCCAGCTGGGTTTTGATTAAACCATTCTAAAAAGACTGCCATCTCTTTATCTAAGTGGGTTGCCTCAGGGGCTTGATAATGGACACGCTCACGGCCATAGGCACCTGAAACTACTTGCATAGGCCCATGGCTATCATCGCGCCAGACGCCTATTTTTATTTTTAATAAACCGCTGTAGCCTGTTGGAAAGAGGGCCGCATGCCAGGAAAAAAGGCGCTCTTTTGTAAGAGGTTTGTCATAGTTTTGCGTGGCATCTAAGGTCATATCAACAATGCCATCAACGTTACGATTTGAGGGGAGTAAGCTGCCTATATCCATTCCTAAACGCCGTGCAATTGATGAATGTACTTGTTGGGCATCTAAGCTCTCCCCTTCAATTTCGCTTGATTTAAGTACATCTTGTGTGAGTGTAAGAAGGGTGGCATCTTCTCTTAATTTAAAGCCAAGATTTTCCATGCGCCCTAAAAGGCGCCCCTGTTCATAACGAACAGAGACAAGCAGAGGCGTTATTGTCTCCTGGTCCCACATAAAGTGAGGCCATTTAGGGAGTTCATAGATGTACATCATTATTCTCCGCAATATATGCGGAGATTATAGTCTTTATTCTCCGCAAAATCAAGAAGAGGAGTTTATCGACTTGAGAGCCTTCGAATATGGCGGGATGTACGAGGGGCGACTCGTCTTACTTCCATTTTAGTCGAAGCTTGAAGGATTTGCGTATTTTGTAAACTTAAGGTTTTTACGCTTGAAAGTCGGCGAATGTGATTGAGAGTGCTCCGATCTTTAAAGCGGCCTTGTGCCAAAACAAGAGCTCCAATGTTGGGATTTTTCTTCCAGGCCTGCATGACATTTTTTTGGTAGGGAATATGATGGAGTGGGTTTGCCGAATGATAGTGGGCAACAGCCTTGTGCCAGGAGGCATGTTCCTTTTTGAGCCCTGTGAGAAAGCGGGCGGCATAAGCCACATTTTGAGCAGGATCAAAGGCGCTTTCTAAATCAGCAAAGGCCTTAGTATGGTGATGAAGATTGACCTGCATGCAGCCCACGTCAATGCTTGATATGCCTTTACGCTGCATCTCACGTACAGCGGCGACGGCAACGTCCTTAGAAGGAAAATAGTGGCTCTGCCCTTGCGCATTCACAGTCCAAGGCCACGCCACGACGCCTCCCTTGGGGCCTTTTCGTCCGGATTCAACCTTGGAAATGGCATGCAAAAGACCTTCAGGAATGTTGTGGACTTTTTCGTGTTGCGTGATGTAAGTGGTACAATGGCTCGCGTGTGCACTCTCAGCGGTAAAAAGCATGAAAGGTAGGCTAAGTCGTAAAAGAGGCCTTAAGAAGGCAATCATGAGTTGGTCTTTCTTAATTTTTGTTTCTATTATTCTGTTATGGATAATCTAAAACATATTACTAAAAGGTTAACAACGGAAATTTTTTTTTGTTTTCTGTGGGGTCTCTAAATTCTTTGGACATTGAAATTATGACATCACTATGTCATAATTTCCTGGTGATAATAATTGAGGAAGTCGAATGATACAACGCCATGATCTGATCAAAAAAGTCATGAAAGAGTTTGAAGTGCATCAGGTTTGTGGCCTTTTGGGACCTCGCCAATGTGGAAAAACAACTCTAGCAAAACTTATCGCAGATAAGGGAGAGCATCACTATTTTGATTGTGAAAATTCCCTTCATTTGGCGCGCCTTGAAGATCCTCTCTTAACTTTGGGTGGGCTTTCAGGGCTCATTATTATTGATGAAGTTCAGTTGCGTCCTGATCTTTTTTCACACCTCCGCGTTCTTGTTGATGAAGATCCTCAAAAATGTTTCCTTATTACCGGGAGCGCGTCAAGGGATCTTATTTCTCAAGGAAGTCAAACCCTCGCTGGGCGAATTGGATTTCTCCAAATTACCCCCTTTACCTTGGAGGAGGTTACGGATTGGCAACACCTTTGGAAAGTGGGAGGATTCCCGAAGTCTTATTTAGCAAAGGATTATACAGCCTCTCGAAGGTGGCGCGATGAATACATTAAAACATTCCTCGAGCGAGATCTTGCAATGCTTGGTTTTGATTTTAATCCTGTTTTGACCTCTAAACTGTGGCGAATGCTCGCTCATTATCATGGTCAAATTCTAAATTATGCTGAGCTTGCCTATGCCCTAGGGGCTGATCAGAGGACGGTCAAAAAATATATCTATGCCCTTGAAGGGACGTTTATGATTCGTTTATTAAAACCTTGGTTTAGCAACATGGGGAAAAGGGAAGTTAAAACACCGAAAGTATTCATAAGGGACACGGGGCTTTTGCATAGGCTGCTTCAAATTCATGAGGATGATATTGAAAACCACCCAAAACGAGGGTTTTCCTTCGAAGGTTTTGTGATTGAAAATTTATATGAACTCTTCGATTCCTTTGAAGACGCTTACTTTTGGGCGCAACACAGCGGTGCTGAACTGGATTTTTTGATAAATTTTCAGGGGCAGAAATTAGGATTTGAAATTAAAATGACGGATAAACCAACGATCACCGCTTCCATTAAGACGAGTTTAGAGGCTTTGAAGCTCGACAAGATATTTATTATCACGCCTCATAAAGGTGTTTTTGACCTTTCTGACAAAGTTTCTGCCTTAGGAATAGAAGACATAGTGCCTTATTTTAAGGCTTTCTGACAAAGTTTGAGTTTTGGGTTTTTTACAATCTCCTCCTTCCAAAAAGGAACAGAAAGAGCTACCTTACGATTTTTTAAGCTAAACTTAAAACTAATTTAAGAGCGCGATCTAAGTCTTCTGTTTCTTTCAAAGTCAATTTTCCTATTTTTTCTCCCAGTCGTTGGCAATCGACGGTTCGGATTTGATCCAACATAACTTTTGATTTCTTCCCATTTAGATCGATTAGTATTTCAAAAGGATAGAGTTTTTTGACAACAGAAGTCGCTGGAGCAACAATGACGCGCTGCCCCACTAGATTTTGACCATCATTTGAAATAATAACTCCGGGTCTTGTTTTTTTTATCTCAGAGCCGATGGTAGGGTCTAAATTGACCCAATAGACAGCGCCTCTTCTAAATTTGCTTCTCGTAAACATGTTTATTTCTCGTGTTCCCAGGATTCTATCCCTAGAATATCCCAATCTTTTAGCTCTTGCTCTCTCTGAGAGTCTTGGCTGGCTTCGAGATAAGCTTGATAGAGAGCTTCTCTTTTTTGATTGAGCTTTTCAGCCACAGCTTCGCTCACAAACTTGCTGATTTTTTGAGAAGCTATTGAATGCTTTAAATTATTATATAAATCATCGCTAATTGTAATGCTTAAGGTACGCATTGGTGTTTCCTCTATAACATAAACTCCTACTATACATTATGTATATATTTTTATCATATGTCAACAATATATATTATATAATGTTGTGTGAAGGTCTTTTGCAATCTCCTCCTTTCAAAAAGGAACAGAAAGAGATACTCTTGTCCTATAATTAATTCAGGAGTGATGGTGTGGCGCGGTCCCTCAAAATATCCCAAGCTTTTTCTCGTGCGGCGGCAAGTTATGATCAACAAGCGATTGTTCAGAATTTTGTGGCGGGGCGGTTGGCCTCAAAAATTTTAGCACAAAAAGAGGCGCCTTTAGGCTCAATCCTGGAGGTGGGGTGTGGCACAGGCGCCTTAACACCTCATTTGCTTTCCCATTGTACCCAATATGTTTTAAGTGATTTTTCCCATGCAATCCTTAAAATTGCTATGGAAAAAAACCAGGATGAGAGGGTGTTGTCCCTTGTTCTCAATGCTGAGTATCCGTGTTTTTCCGCGTCCTTTGACTTGATAGTCTCAAATCTGGCCCTTCATTGGTTTCAAGATCCAAAAGCTGCGCTCACACGACTTGCTGCCTGCCTTAAGCCGGGAGGGTGGCTATATCTTACGGCTTTGGGCAACAACAGTTTTCATGAATGGCGCACGGCCCATGCTTTGGTGGAGGCTCCAAGCGGTGTTTTAGATTTTATTCCCTTTGGTCAATTGAAGGAATGGCTTCCTTTGTCAGGCAGTCGTGCTGTGGAAGAAGAATGGATTACAACGACTCCTTCAGATGCTCTTGAATTTCTGCGCGGTTTGAAAAAAATCGGTGCGGGCTTGCCTCAACCCGGCCATCGTCCGCTTCCCCATTCAACCTTTAAAAAGGTGATGGAGATTTATAACATGCGCCCCCAAACGTCCTATCAGATTTTGTTTGCGTCATACCAAAAACCTCAGAAAATGCGTGAAGAATGACTATCATCTTTGAGCAAAGGACGATATAGTGAGGGCAATTTTGAAGGACAAAAAAGACCAGGAAAATGGACAGCTTTGAATTTAACAAGATTGCCGCCGCCATTTTAATTGCCCTGTTGACCATTAAAGGTGCGGATCTGATTTCAAATCACCTTATTGAACCTCACATGCTTAAAGAAAACGTTTATAAAATTGCGGGAGTGTCTTCTTCCTCTTCAGGAGCGCCCGTGGAAGTGGCGAAAAAAGGGCCGGCGCCTATTGAGCCTCTTCTGGCGGCTGCTAATGTGCAACAAGGGGAAGCTGCTTTCAAAAAATGCACTAGCTGCCATACCATTGAAAAAGGAGGACCCAATCGGATAGGTCCGGACCTTTATGCTGTTGTTGGAGCGCCTAAGGGACAGCATCCAGGTTATGCTTATTCTTCAGCCTTGGAGAAAAAAGGGGGCACATGGACTCTTGATGACTTAAACGAATGGCTGTACTCTCCTCGAGATTTCGTGCCGGGGACAAAAATGTCCTTTGCGGGTGTTAAAGACGATAAGGAAAGAGCCGATTTGATTGCTTATATGATGAAACAAAGTGACTCCCCCATGCCACTTCCGGTAGTTAAGGAAGTTGCGCCCTCTTCAAAAGAACCTGAACCTAAAAATGATGTTAAGAAGGAAGGACCTTGATAATGCGTTTCAATTCCGCAAATATAAAATCGTCATCGCGAGCCCTCGAAGAGGGCGTGGCGATCAAGAGTATGCTTCTTACATTTAGAAGGAAAATGGATTGCTTCGTCAGGACTCTGTCCCTCCTCGCAATGACGACTTTTCTGTTGTCACCTTTATACGCCGAAACGACACCAGCTTCCCAACCTCAACCGACCCATGGAATTGCTATCTTTGGTGACCTCAAGTATCCGGCAAACTTTACCCATTATGATTATGTGAACCCCGAGGCTCCTAAAGGGGGAAATGTAAAATTAGCGACCACAGGCGGTTTTGATAGTTTCAACCCTTTTGTTATCAAAGGCGATGCTGCAGCGGGTGCTGTGCTTCTTCATTGTACCCTTTTAGATACTGCCCAGGATGAACCTTTTTCTCTCTATGGGTATTTAGCTGAAAAGGTTGAAGTTGCGCCTGATCACAAAAGTGTCACTTTTACTCTTAACAAAAATGCCAAGTTTTCCGATGGGACTCCAGTCACGGTAGATGATGTCATTTTTTCCTTTAATATGCACATAAAAAAGGGAATCCCTCTGTTTGCCCAGTATTACAAGGACGTCACGAAAGTGGAAAAGGCGGGGCCGGATCAGGTTCGTTTTCTCTTCTCAACCGATCGTAATCGCGAGCTTCCTGCTATTTTGGGGCAATTATTATATGTGATTTCTAAGGCCTATTATACAAAACATAATTTTGAAGCCGCTGATTTAATGCCTCCTGTAGGCTGTGGCCCCTATAAGGTCAAGAATTTTCAAGCAGGGCAAACAGTAACCTATGAGCGCATTCCGGGATGGTGGGGAGAAAATCTGCCTTCCCAAAAAGGACAGCATAACTTTGATGTTACTTACATCTATTTTAGGGATCAATCGGTTCAGTTTGAAGGGTTTAAGGGAGGCGCTTATGATTTTCGCCTCGAGAACATTGCTAAAAACTGGGCTAGCGGCTATAAAATTCCTGCCGTAACGAAAGGCAAGATCATCTTAAAAGAAACTCCTAATCAACTTCCCGCTGGAATGATAATGCTTGCGTTCAATACCCGTAGACCTCTTTTTAAAGATCCCAAAGTGCGGCAAGCTTTAACAGAGGCTTTTGATTTTGAATGGATTAATAAGAATCTATTTTTCAATTCTTATGTGAGGGCGCAGAGTTACTTTAATAACTCGGATATGGCCTCCTCAGGCCTGCCTCAAGGGGAAGAGCTTGCTCTCCTTGAGCCTTTTAAAGACCAGCTTCCTGCAGAACTTTTTACGAAAGAATTTAAATTGCCTGTTTCAAACGGCTCAGGACAAGATCGTCGTCTTATTGAGAAAGCGAATAAGCTTTTGGAAGAGGCGGGATGGGTGATTAAGAATGGCCAGCGCGTTAATCAAAAGACGGGAGAGCCTTTTACCTTTGAACTTTTGCTGAGTGATCCTAACTATGAACGGGTTGCTTTGGCCCTTCAACGGAATTTGAACTCATTGGGTGTAAACATGACCATTCGGACTGTCACGCCGTCTCAATATATAGAAAGAATTCAAAGCTTTGATTATGACATGATATCGACCTCCATTCTGGAGTCGGAAACTCCAGGAAATGAACAGCGCGACTTTTGGGTGTCAACCTATGCTGACATTCCTGGAGGACGCAATTATGCAGGAATCAAAAATCCCGTTGTGGACAAGCTAGTAGCCCTTCTTTTAGACTCACAGGATCGGCCCACCCTTGAAACCCATGTTCATGCCTTGGATCGGGTGTTATTATGGGGATATTATGGAATTCCCGGATGGTATGGTAAAACTTCCCGCTTTGCCTATTGGAATAAATTTGGACACCCGGCGAAAGCACCCAAAGATGGGGTTGGTTTCAGTGCTTGGTGGGTGGATCCGGCTTTAGAAGCCAAGTTAAAAAGGTAACTCTATAAATGTTGGCCTATTTTTTACGCCGCTTATTGCTGATTATTCCCACTCTCTTTGGTATTATGGTGATCAATTTTCTTGTGATTCAAGCGGCGCCTGGCGGCCCCGTTGAGCAAATGATTGCCAAAATTCGTGGCAATAATGTGGATGCGACTTCCCGTATTTCGGGCTCGGGCATGGAGAGCACTCAGGCTTTGGAGCAAATGGGAGAGACCCACTTCTCTGAGAGTAAATATAGAGGCGCTCAGGGATTGGATCCAGAATTCATCGCCAAGCTTGAAAAAATGTTTGGCTTTGACAAGCCGCCCCTTGAACGCTTTCTCTTGATGATGAAAAACTATCTTACCTTTAACTTTGGGGAGAGTTATTTCAAAGATCGCTCTGTGATGGAGCTAATTATCGAAAAGATGCCTGTTTCCATTAGTATTGGGTTATGGACGACCATTCTTGTCTATCTGATCTCTATTCCGCTTGGAATTCGTAAAGCGGTGCATGATGGCACCTCCTTTGATGTATGGACCAGCGCCGTTGTGGTTGTGGGCTATGCGATCCCTGGATTTCTTTTTGCGATTCTTTTAATCGTTCTTTTTGCAGGCGGGAGCTTTTGGTCCATCTTTCCCCTACGAGGTTTGGTGTCCGATAACTGGCATCAATTAGGGTTGATCGATAAGGTATTAAACTACTTATGGCACATGGTATTGCCCATCACGGCGATGGTTATCAGTGGTTTTGCAAGCCTGACCTTCTTGACTAAGAACTCATTTTTGGAAGAAATTAACAAACAATATGTGGTGACGGCGCGAGCCAAAGGGTTGACAGAACGCAGGGTTCTCTTTGGCCATGTTTTTCGCAACGCCATGTTGATTGTCATTGCGGGCATGCCCGCAGCCCTCATTGGCATTTTCTTTTCCGGCTCGCTTTTGATCGAAGTTATTTTCTCCCTTGATGGTCTGGGGCTTTTGGGCTTTGACTCTGCCATCAGCCGGGATTACCCGGTCGTCTTTGGAACGCTTTATATTTTTACTTTACTTGGTCTTTTCCTCCATATTGTGGGAGACCTCTCCTATACCTTTATTGATCCGCGCATTGATTTTGAGCGGAGGATGGGCTAATGGCTTTTACGCCTATAACGCAGCGCAGGATTTCTCAATTTAAAGCAAACAAGCGCGGCTATGTCTCATTTTGGATTTTCCTTGTTTTGTTTACAGTCACCCTTTTTGCTGAATTCATCGCCAATGATAAGCCGCTTCTCGTTAAGTATGAGAATCACTTTTATTATCCGACTTTCGTTCAATATCCGGAGACAACCTTTGGGGGTGAATTTGAAACGGAAACCAACTACCGAGATCCTTTTGTTCAAAATCTGATTGACGCTCAGGGTTGGATGATTTGGCCCCTGATTCCTTTCAGCTATAATACGGTTAATTATGATCTCCCCGTGCCAGCACCTTCGCCACCTTCCGCTGAAGACTGGCTGGGGACCGATGATCAGGGGAGGGACGTGCTCGCGCGCCTCATTTATGGATTCCGTATTTCTGTTCTCTTTGGCCTGACCCTTACCCTACTCAGTTCATTTTTTGGGGTGACGGCAGGGGCCATCCAAGGATATTTTGGAGGACTTACTGACCTTATATTCCAACGGTTTATGGAAATATGGTCCGGCATGCCTGTTTTGTATCTTCTGATTATTCTCGCAAGTGTGGTTCAACCGAATTTTTGGTGGCTTTTAGGGCTTATGTTGCTTTTTAGTTGGATGGCGCTTGTGCCCGTTGTGCGTGCTGAATTCTTGCGCGCTCGGAATTTAGAATATGTTAAAGCAGCCCGCGCTTTGGGCCTTTCTACGCCGCGGATTATCTATCGTCATGTTCTGCCCAATGCTATGGTAGCGACCTTAACCTTTATGCCTTTTATTCTGAATGCTTCCATTACAACTCTTACTTCCCTAGATTTCTTAGGTTTTGGGCTGCCTTTGGGCTCGCCTTCTTTGGGAGAGATGTTGAACCAAGGTAAAAACAATCTTCAAGCGCCGTGGCTTGGGATTTCAACCTTTGCGGTTTTAGCAATTCTGCTCACCTTGTTGATTTTTATTGGGGAAGCCGTGCGCGATGCTTTTGATCCTCGAAAGGCGAATTTATGACGAAGCCTTTACTTTCCGTTGAAAATTTAAGCGTCAATTTTAAGCAGCAAGACAAAGTGATTGAGGCAGTCAAGTCTGTCTCCTTTACCCTGAATCCCAAGGAAACCGTAGCCCTTGTGGGAGAGAGTGGCTCAGGAAAGTCGGTCACCGCTCTTTCTATCTTGCAATTGCTTCCCTATCCAAAGGCTTCCCATCCTTCAGGTCATATTTATTTTCAGGGTCACGATTTGGTGAATGCTCCTGAAAAGATCCTCCTTCCGATCCGGGGCAATAAGATTGCCATGATTTTTCAGGAACCCATGACGTCCCTGAATCCTCTTCATAATGTACAGAAACAGATTGAAGAAGTTTTGTTGGTGCACAAAGGTCTTATGGGAGATAAAGCCCGTAAACGCTGTATTGAAGTTTTAGAGATGGCAGGCTTTAAGGATGGCGAATCTCGCCTTGGAGCCTATCCCCATCAGCTCTCCGGCGGTCAGCGGCAGCGGGTAATGATCGCCATGGCTCTGGCCTGTGAGCCGCAAATTCTTATTGCAGATGAGCCGACAACGGCCCTTGATGTGACGATCCAAGCCAAGCTTCTTCATCTTCTTAAGAAGCTTCAAAAAGAGCTGGATATGGCGATGCTCCTCATCACCCACGATTTAGGCATTGTGCGGAAGATGGCTGACCGTATTGTGGTCATGAAGGATGGCCTGGTGATGGAAGAGGGCGAGACCAAAAAGGTTTTTGCCAAACCACAATCTCCCTATACCCGCCATCTTCTCAACTCTTTTCCGCGCGGGGAGGCAGTTCCGGTTTCCTCTGAAGCCAACCCCTTGTTAAAGGCTGAACACATCAAGGTTTACTTTGATGTGCGCAAAGGGCTTTTTCGCCGAAAGGTTGATGATATCCGGGCTGTAGATGATGTCACCGTTACCTTAAGGGAAGGACATACCCTTGGGATTGTGGGGGAAAGCGGCTCGGGAAAAACGACCTTTGCCATGGCCATGCTGCGTTTGCAGCAAAGCCAAGGAATTATTTGGTTTAATGGTGCAGAAATCCAAGACTATGGGCGGAAAAAACTACGTTCCTTGCGCCGTGAAATGCAAGTTGTATTTCAAGATCCAAACGGCTCTTTGAGTCCCCGCATGAGTGTGCAGCAAATCGTTGCCGAGGGCCTCGAAATCCATCGTTTGGGGAAAACCCCGGAGGAACGGGATATTCTTGTGATTCAGGCCTTAAAAGAAGTTGGCCTTGATCCCGAGGCCCGCCACCGCTATCCCCATGAATTTTCAGGGGGGCAGCGCCAACGGATCGCCATTGCCCGCGCCATTGCTTTGAAACCAAAGCTTGTAGTACTTGATGAACCTACTTCTGCCCTGGATCGCTCTGTGCAGGTGGATATTATCGATCTCTTGCGTAAGCTGCAGACCGACCACAAGTTGGCCTATCTCTTCATCAGCCATGACTTGGCGGTGGTGCGGGCCATCAGCCATGATGTCCTGGTCATGCGCCATGGAAAAATTATTGAGCGCGGAACGGCCGCATCCATCTTTACCGCTCCTGAAAAACCCTATACGAAAGCTCTGATTAAGGCTGCCTTTGACTTGAAGGTGAGTTGATAAAAACCCTAAGAAAATCTTCTAAATGAACTCTCCAAGAGCAAAGTTTATAAATTGCCACGGATCACTGGTATCTTTTATTGAAGGATAGGAATCAATTCCATCCTTCAATAAAGGAGTCCAATTCGTATAGTGTCCAGACATTGTTCCAAGATAGGGGGCTGCGATTTCTAAAATGCGCTCAAAGTCAAGTTCCTCTGCTTCAACAATGCCACGATTGGGATTTTCAATAGCCCACAAAACACCTGCAAGGACAGCTGATGTCACCTGGAGTGTTGTGGAAGAATTATAGGGGGCTAGTTGTCGCGCTTCATGGATATTCAAGGTAGATCCAAACCAATAAGCCCCTTTTTTGTGGCCCATTAAGAGAACACCTAACTCATCAATCCCATCAATGATATCATCACCAAGAATTCGTTTTTCATCTTGCAGAACGAGATCTCGGCCATTGAGTTCGTGAAGAGATAAAATAGCATCATCACAAGGACGATAACTGTAATGAACAGTAGGGCGATAAGTTACGTTTTGCTCATGATCGGAAAGGGTCAAGAAGTCGGCTATGGAAATTGATTCATTATGGGTAATTAAAAAGGCCTTATATTGACCCGCAAGGGGTGTCCAGGACTTTATCGTTGTTTTGACACTGGGTTGCTCAAGATAAATGGCAGCTTTACAACCATAGTCGTAAGTACAAGCCATTTTTGGCCAATTTTTTTCATGAGTTCCCCAGCCCAACTCTGCAGGTTGACATCCTTCGCTGTGAAACCCATCTACGGACCAAGTGTTTACAAATTCTCCCGCTCTCTTTTTGATACTGGAAAATTGCCAATCATACTCAGCAATATGGATAACTTTGAGATTAAGTTTAGCTGCCAGCTCTGCCCATTCCTGTTTTGTTTTTGGCATAAGATCAAAACATCCCACATCTTTAGCAATGTTAATTATCGCTTGTTTAGCAAAACTCGAAATAAGGCCAGGGTTCGCGCCATGAGCGATAACGGCCGTGGGGCCATTTGAGGGCAAACGAGAACGCAAGGATAAAACACTCTCGCGAAGGGCATAATTCGTTCGTTCAGCCAGTGGTCTTTGAGGATCTAGATAGCCTCCCTCCCAAGGTTCAATGCACGTATCTAGATAAAGGCATCCCATTTTTTGACATAATTGAATGAGATCATGACTAGAAACATTTACGGATAGATTTAACAAAAAATCCCCTGGCTTTAAAAGGGATCCCAAAATGGTCTCATAATTTTGACGAGTTAAAGTGTGCTGATGATACTGAACATGATATTGATCTACTAATTCTTTTGCTTCCATTTCAGGATTTACAATAATGACTTGCTTCTCAACATCAAAGTGTTTGGCAAGCAACGGAAGAACCCCCTGGCCAATACTTCCAAAGCCGATCATAACAATTTTGTTAGAAAAGTCGTTTCTCAATGTCGTTTCTTTGTTCACGATGATTACTACCCACAACTCTACTTTTTAGAAGATTCCATTTTTTCTGTCATGGCAACGGCATGAAGGATATCAATGGCGCGCATCAGTTGATAATCTTCAACGGGCTTGCCCGTCTTGGTTTTATCCTCTTCCAGTGGAATCTTTGTCTCATCAATTTTTAAAGCGTCTGGCTTTGTTTCTTTAGGGGTGTCAAGGGCACCTTCTAGATCCTTTTCATAAATATACTTGGTCTCATCAATTTTCTCAAGTTTGCCATGAAGTTGCTCAATAACAATATCAGGCTCAATCCCTTTGGCTTGGATTGAGCGGCCAGAAGGTGTGTAATACCGGGCCGTTGTTAAGACTACCGCACCGCCATTTGTTAAAGGCATAACAGGCTGAACCGATCCTTTTCCAAAGGACTTTGTTCCTACAATGAGAGCGCGATGGTTATCTTGCAACGCTCCCGCCAGAATTTCAGAAGAAGAGGCCGAACCTCCATTAATCATGACGACAATGGGCAGATTGTTTGTGACGTCCCCATCCTTGGCATAAGCATGGCTATCGGATTTTGAATTTCGCCCGCGGGTTGAAACAATTTCTTTGCCTTTGGGAAGGAAAAGATCACTTGTATCAATGGCTACATCAAAGAGACCGCCAGGGTTATTGCGAAGGTCAATAATAAGACCTTGAAGCTTGTCGCCTTTTTTCTTTTTAAAATCAGCAAGAGCCTCTTTTAAGAGGGGGAGGGTGCTTTCACTGAATTGGGCAATACGAATATACCCAACGTTGCCTTCAAGGCGCCACTTAACGGCTTTGACATGGATTTTTTCACGGGTGAGGGTTTTTTCGAAGACATCTTTGCCCTCTCGTTTAATGTGAAGAGTCACGGTTGAGCCAGGCTTGCCACGAAGAAGGTCAACGGCCTCATTAATGGTTTTTCCCATGACAGGCTTTTTATCAATGGCAAGGATCAAATCTCCCGATTCAAGTTCTGCTTTCTTGGCCGGTGTATCATCGATAGGAGAGATAACTTTGACAACGCCATTCTCTAAGGTAACTTCCATTCCTAGACCGCCATATTCGGACTTTGTTTGAATCTGTAGCTCCTTATAGGCTTTTGAATCTAAATAAGTTGAATGAGGGTCGAGAGCAGCGAGCATACCGTTAAGGGCGCCCGTAAGAAGTTTTTCATCGGAGACTGGCTCCACATAATCTTGCTTAATGCGCTCCAAAATAGCATCAAAGGTGCGGGAGTCAAAATCAGTAACTGAAGAGGCTGTTTCTTTAGCTTCTGTCTCCTTTGGGGATGAGGCTGCATATATGCCTGCAACGGCAACCGATGAAAACAAAACAATGACAAGTAATCCTACAACTTTCGATTTCATTTATGAATTCCCTCTCATTGAGCAAAATAATCCTTAGGATCTATAGGCTTGCCTTTCTGCCGCAGCTCCAAATAAAGTTTGGGAGAGCTAGCTCCATAGCCAGCCATGGATCCTACTTTTTGCCCAGCATATATGCTTTCACCAACTTCTGCATTAATTTTATGCATTCCCATCAATATGGTATACACTTTTTTACCGACTTCAATGATAAGAATCTCCCCTTGATTTTTAAAGGGTCCTTTGAAGACAACAACTCCTTCGGAGGGCGCAAATACTTCAGCATTTTTCTTGGTCTCAAAGATGATGCCCTGGGCGCCCGGGCTAAATTTCTTTTGTAGCTCCTTATCCTTAACTATTTTTCCTGCTACCGGCTGTTCAAGCCACCTGAAAGGAAGGTCTTGGTTAGAGGAAGCTTTTGAGGCGCTTTGTGTTTTCTTTGAGAGGGTGGCGCGCGTCTCATTTAAAAGAAAGTTAATATCTTCTTCTTTGCTGAGTTTTTCAAGCTCCGTATTTGTTAATTGTTCAAGTTTTGCTTTTTCAAAAGCTTCAAGTTGGCTGTCTTGAAAGTGAAGACTTTCAAGTAATTGGGCTTGTACCTTTTTTTTAACTTCTAGCTCTTTGCTTAAGGCCAAAATCTCAGTGGAAGTTGCCTGAACGCGTTGCAGTTCTTGCTTTAAGGAATGGGATAAGGAGCGCATAAGTACAATGCTGCGAATAGTATCCTTTCCCGCGGCTGTGTCCACTAAAAGCTTTAAGGGATTGACGCGTCCTAAACGGATGAGCAGAGGAAGCTTAGCCTCAATTTGCTTGCGCTGGTGAGCGATGCTCTCATTCATTTGAATTTGTTTTGTCGTGAAGTCTTGCAACGTTTTCTCTAAAACAGAGGCCTCTTCTAATAACTGCTGTTTTTTGTCAAGCAAGTTAGCTCTTTCTTTATGCAGCTCTTTAATCTCTGTCACAAGGTCTTGGGCTATAGCGGGAGAGAGAAAGAGACAACAAAAAAGAACGAGAAATTTACCCATGAAACGACTCCAAAAGTGACTGACCTGTCATAGAGGATGGCTTTGGGATTTCCAAGATTTCCAAAATTGTCGGGGCAATGTCGGAGAGTTTGCCTTTTTTAAGTGTTGCCCCTGATCTATTATAAAGCACAAAGGGCACCGGATTAAGGGTATGGGCCGTATGGGCTGACTTGAGAGCTTCATCAAACATCATTTCCGCATTGCCATGGTCAGAAGTAATAATAAGGCTAGCGCTCACTTTTTTAATAGTTATCATAAGTTTCCCTAAACATGCATCCACAGCTTCCACAGCCTTACGGGCGGCTTCAAAATTGCCCGAATGGCCCACCATATCCGTATTGGCGTAATTTACAACGATGAAGCTATACTTTTTACTTTCAATCGCTGCAACAAGCTTCTCCGTAAGCTCAAAGGCGGACATTTCCGGCTTTAAATCATAGGTGGCCACGTGAGGAGAGGGGACAAGGGTCCGCTCCTCGCCTGGGAAAATATCTTCACGGCCCCCGTTAAAGAAGAAGGTCACGTGGGCATACTTTTCCGTCTCCGCAATACGCAGCTGTTTTAAGCCTTCTTTCGAAATGACTTCTCCCAAGACATTTTGGAGGGCGGTAGGGTGAAAAAGAGTTTTCATCCACTTGTTAAGGGTATCGCTGTACTCGGTGACCCCTAAAGCAGCTGCAAAGGGGGGCGCCGTTCTTTTGAATTCTTTAAAATGAGGATCCAAGAGTACGGTTAAGATTTGGCGAGCACGATCAGCTCTAAAATTCGCCATAAAGATTCCGTCTCCCGCTTTCATACCGGCATAAGGGGCAATGGCCACGGGCTCAACAAATTCATCGTTGATTCCCTTGGTATAGCTTTGCTGAAGGTAGGCGAGGGGATCTTGGGTCAAAGGTTTGCCGCTCACCATAACGTCATAGGCCTTTTCGATGCGCTCCCATCTTTTATCCCGATCCATGGCGTAATAGCGTCCGCCAAGAGTTCCAAGGGTGATATTCGAATGATCATTCATAAAGTGGAGAAGAGAGGTGAGATAGTCTTCAGCACTTTGAGGAGGGGTATCTCGCCCATCCAGGAAAGCGTGAATGATCACAGGGACACCTTGGCTGGCCACGACTTCAGCAAGGGCTTGAATGTGGCGCTGATGGGAGTGAATTCCGCCAGGGGATAAAAGGCCCATCAGATGGCAGGTGCCCTTTGAGGCTTTTAGCTTTTCAATAAAATCATTAAGTTCAGGTAAATCATAAAGCGAGCCTTGCTTGATGGCTTCATCAATGCGGGGGAGATCTTGAAGAATAATACGGCCCGCGCCGATATTCATGTGGCCCACTTCCGAATTGCCCATTTGGCCTTCAGGCAAGCCCACATTCAGCTCAGAGGCTTCAAGAAGAGTGTGAGGATACTTGGTTATAAGCTCATCCCAATGGGGTGTCTTGGCGTGGGAAATCGCATTATCCGCGCCATTCTCTCGATGACCCCACCCATCCAAAATGCACAATACAACCGTCTTCGTCATGCTCGTCCTTTTCATTGTGGAGCGATTCTAAGAAAAACTGCGCTTAAAAGCTAGAGGAATGTGGAGGAGAGGCCTACGTGATTAATTTTTTACACATTTTTATGCGTAGGCCCTGCTTTACCATACAAACCCCATTTACAGAAAAGCAAGGCTCTGCTAGGTTTGGGGAAACTTAATTGGCATAAAAATTCATGAAACTTATCTCTTGTAATAGCAATATTCCCCTTGCGGAAGAAATCGCTAAAACCCTTAAAACTCCTTTAAGTGAAGCCACGATCCGTCTGTTTGCGGATCATGAAATCTTTGTGGAGATTTTAGAAAATGTCCGTGGCGAGGATGTCTTCGTGATCCAATCCACCAGCAACCCTGCCAATGATCACTTGATGGAGCTTTTGATTACTATTGATGCGCTGAAGCGAGGCTCAGCCCGCCGCATCACGGCGTGCATTCCGTATTTTGGTTATGCTCGCCAAGACAGAAAGTCAGGCCCTCGGACGCCTATTACGGCAAAGCTTGTGGCGGATATCCTCACTACGGCAGGTGCAAATCGTATTTTAACCCTTGATCTTCACGCGGGCCAAATCCAAGGATTCTTTAATATTCCCGTGGATAACCTTTATGCCGCACCCCTATTTCAAAAGGATATTCAAGAAAATTTTCCTAACAAAGACATCTTGGTGGTCTCCCCTGATGTGGGCGGTGTTGTCCGTGCACGAGGGCTGGCTAAACGTCTGGATTGTGGTCTTGCGGTGATTGATAAGCGGCGCGAAAAGCCAGGAGAGTCCGAAGTCATGAACCTGATTGGAGACGTCAAAGGCTATCACTGCTTGATTACGGACGATATCGTCGATTCAGCAGGAACTATCTGCAATGCAGCAGAAGCTTTGTTAGAGCAAGGGGCCCTGTCGGTAAGGGCTTACGTCACCCATGGAGTGTTTTCGCCTCCTTCACTTGATCGGATTAATGTCTCAAAATTGAAAGAAGTTGTGGTGACCGATAGTATTTTAGCGACTGATGAAGTTAAAAAATGCGCAAAAATTCGTCAAATTTCTCTGGCCTCCTTTTTGGGAGAGGCCATAGAACGCATTCATAATGAAAAATCAGTTTCAATTTTATTTGAATAGTGTATATAACAGTGGCAAGAATCAGGAATTGGATTTCTGAGCCCTGATCAAAGAATTCGTTTTGAAGGAGTTTTATTATGACAGCAACACCTCAGCTTGACGTTCAATTAAGGGAAGGAACGGGAAAAGGAGCCGCGCGCGCTTTGCGTCGTGAGGGGCGTGTTCCTGCCGTTTTGTATGGCGGGAAGGACCTTCTCCCAGCCCATTTTTCTCTTGATCCTATTCAATTGGATAAGGAACTTCACAAGACAGGGTTTATGTCAAAAGTGTTCGAACTCTCTCTTCAAGGTAAAAAAGAAAAAGCCTTGGCTCGTGCTGTACAGTTTCATCCTGTCACCGATCGCCCCTTGCATGTGGATTTTTACCGTATTACCAAAGGGGCAAAAATTACCGTTTCCGTTCCTGTGCAATTCATCAATGAATTAGCGTCTCCTGGAATTAAGCGTGGCGGTGTGTTGAACATTATCAACCACAGTTTGGAAGTCGTTGCGGATGTTGACCATATCCCAAGCTACATTGAAGTTGACCTGACTGGCCTTGAGATTCACGATACCATCCATCTTAAGCATTTGAAATTGCCGGAGAATGTGGCTCCAGCTCACCCTGAGCGTGATAATGATATTGCCAATATCGTGGCTCCAACTGTCATGAAGCAAACTGAGGAAGCTGAGGGCGAAGCTGGTGAAGTCGCAGAAGCCGCTGCAGCAACAGAAGAAGGGGAAGCGTAAGCGGCGCTCCCTTGAGGGAACAGTATGTATCTTCTGGTGGGGCTTGGAAATCCGGGAAATGAGTATGCAAAAAATCGCCACAATGTGGGGTTTATGTGCATGGATGAGATTCGCACCAGCTATGGTCTTCCTTCCGAAAAATCAAAGTTTTCAGGATTTCTGACGGAAGGGCCCGTTGATCATCAAAAAGTCCTTCTGTTCAAACCTCTTGCCTATATGAACAGGTCCGGGCGTCCCGTTGCTGAGACTGCCCGTTTTTATAAGATTCCACCTGAGCGCATTATAGTTTTCCATGATGATTTGGATTTACTTCCTGGAAAAATTCGTCTTAAACAAGGAGGCGGCCATGGAGGGCACAATGGGCTTAAGGATTTAGATGCTCACCTTGGAAAAGACTATTGGCGTCTTCGCATTGGAATTGGCAGGCCGCAACATCAGGGAGAGGTAAGCTCTTATGTGTTGTCCGATTTTTCAAAGCAAGATCGTACATGGCTTGACCCCTTGCTGAGCATTTTGGCCGATGAAGTTCACCTTCTTTTAAGTGACAAGAAGGAAGAGTACGTTTCAAAAATCACGCAAGTATTAGCGCCGTCACACAAAATTGGAGAAAAAAATGGGATTTAAATGTGGTATTGTGGGGCTTCCTAATGTTGGAAAATCAACGCTTTTTAATGCTCTGACGGCAACGGCTGCAGCAGAAGCTGCCAATTATCCTTTTTGTACCATTGAGCCCAACGTCGGCCGTGTTGGTGTTCCCGATAAAAGGCTTGATGAATTAGCTAAAATTGCAGGCTCAGCCAAGATTATTCCGACTCAGCTTGAATTTGTGGATATTGCTGGCCTTGTGCGCGGCGCCAGCAAAGGGGAGGGGCTAGGCAACCAATTTTTGGCCCACATTCGGGAAGTGGATGCCATCGTGCATGTGGTGCGCTGCTTTGAAGATACGGATATCACCCACGTAGAGGTGGAAATCAATCCGTTGCGGGATATCGACGTGATTGAAACCGAGTTGATGCTGGCTGACATGGAGAGCTTGGAAAAGCGGATTCCCGCCCTTGAGAAAAAGCTACGAACAAAGGATCCCGTGGCTCTTGTGCAGTTTCCTTTGATGGAGCGGGCCCTTACTCTTTTGAAAGAAGGCAAGCCTGCCCGTTTTGTTCAGTGTGCTCCTGAAGAGCGAGAAGAGCTCGGGCGTTTGGGGCTCATTACAACAAAACCTATTCTTTATGCCTGTAATGTCTCGGAAAGCGATGCGGTTAAGGGCAATGCCTTTACAGAACAAGTCAAAGCCCGTGCTGAAAAAGAGGGCGGCCAGGTGGCAATTATTTCAGCCGCCATTGAGGCAGAAGTGGCCTCCCTGGATTCGGAAGAAGATAAGACGGAATTTCTCCAAAGCCTCGGCCTTTCGGAAACCGGCCTTGCGCGTGTGATTCGGGAAGGGTACGCTCTTTTAAACCTAATTACCTTTTTTACCATTGGGCCTAAGGAAGCTCGGGCTTGGACCGTCCATAAAGGAGCGAAAGCCCCCCAAGCAGCTGGCGAGATCCATACGGATTTTGAACGGGGCTTTATTTGTGCGGAGACAACCTCCTATGAGGATTATGTGGTCTGCAATGGAGAGCAAGGAGCGAAAGCCGCCGGCAAGCTGCGCCTTGAAGGACGAGATTATCTTGTCCAGGATGGGGATGTTTTCCATTTTCGCTTTAATGTGTAATATATGACCAATTCAATTCATGTCCGCGGCGCGCGGGAGCATAACCTAAAGAATCTTGAGGTAGAAATCCCTCGGGATAAGCTTGTGGTGATTACGGGACTCAGCGGCTCGGGGAAATCTTCCCTTGCCTTTGATACCATCTATGCAGAAGGCCAACGGCGCTATGTGGAAAGTCTCTCGGCCTACGCCCGTCAATTTTTGCAACTCATGCAAAAGCCTGATGTGGATTCAATCGATGGTTTGTCGCCCGCCATCTCCATTGAGCAAAAGACGACCTCCAAGAACCCCAGATCCACGGTGGGGACGGTCACGGAAATTTATGACTACCTTCGTCTTTTGTTTGCCCGCATTGGTGTTCCTTATTCGCCCGTCACGGGCCTTCCGATTCAAAGCCAGACCGTCTCAGAAATGGTGGATCGTTTAAAGGGCTTGCCAGAGGGGACGCGTCTTTATCTCTTAGCGCCGATTGTAAGGGGCCGGAAGGGGGAGTATAAAAAGGAGATTGCAGAACTTCAAAAGCAAGGTTTCCAGCGCCTTAAAATTGATGGTACCCTTTATGAGATTGACGAAGCGCCAACGCTCAATAAGAAAATTAAGCATGACATCGAGGTTGTGGTTGACCGGGTTGTGATTACCCCTGAGATAGGCCACCGCCTTCCTGATGCCATTGAGACAGTTCTGCGCCTTTCAGATGGGCTTTTGTATGCTGAAAATGCCGACACAGGCGAGCGCCATACCTTTTCTGCTAAGTTTGCTTGTCCCGTGTCCGGTTTTACAATTGATGAAATTGAACCCCGTCTTTTCTCCTTTAACAGTCCCTTTGGAGCATGCCCTGCCTGCGACGGGCTTGGGGTTAAGATTGTCTTTGATCCCCAGCTTATCGTGCCGAATCCGAAGCTTTCCCTGAAAGAGGGCGCGATTGTTCCCTGGTCAGGCTCCTTTGCCTTCTATTATCAGCAAGCCTTGGCAGCTGTGGTGGAAAAGTATGGCGGCCGTATGGACATGTCCTTTAGCAAACTCCCCAAAAGAACCCAGGAGATCATCTTCCATGGATCAGGCGGCGAGGTTGTTCCGACAACCTATAAGGACGAAGCGCGGACCTTTACACAAAAAAAAGCTTTTGAAGGGGTTATCCCAACTCTTTTGCGACGGCAGCGGGATCGCAAAGAGCGTTATGGCCAACAGCAAGAGGAAATGAATCGTTACCAAAGCACTCTTCCTTGCGAGGAGTGTCAGGGCTATCGTCTTAAGCCCGAGGCGCTCGCTGTTAAAATTAACAAGCTTCATATCGGCCAAGTGACGGAGATGTCCATTGGGCATGGGGCCGACTGGTTTCAGACGCTGGCAGACAAGCTGACCCAAAAGGAAAAGGATATTGCCGTGCGAATCCTGAAGGAAATTCAAGAGCGTCTTGGATTTTTGGTCAGTGTGGGGCTCGGTTATCTTTCTCTCTCTCGTGCCTCCGGCACTCTTTCGGGAGGTGAAAGTCAACGCATTCGTTTGGCGTCCCAAATTGGCTCAGGCCTGATGGGGATTTTATATGTGCTGGACGAGCCTTCCATTGGTCTCCATCAGCGGGATAATGACCGATTGCTGGCAACCCTCACCCGTCTGCGGGATCTCGGCAATACGGTTCTTGTGGTGGAGCATGATGAAGATGCCATTCGAACTGCGGATCATGTGATTGATATGGGCCCCGGCGCGGGGGTGAGGGGAGGGTTCATTGTGGCTCAAGGAACCCCTCAAGATATCATGGATAACCCAAAAAGCCTGACGGGTCAGTATTTGCAGGGCACAAAAAAAGTTCCCATTCCCAAGACGCGCCGAAAGCCCAAAAAAGGGAAAGCCCTGAAGGTGATTGGAGCCACCTGTCATAACCTTCAGAATGTCACCGCCGAGTTTCCTTTAGGAACGTTTATTTCCGTGACGGGGGTATCAGGAGGCGGGAAATCCTCTCTAATTATCGAAACCCTTTATAAGGGGTTGGCTCAGCTGTTGAATGATAATTCAGAAATCCCAGGTCCTCATAAGGCCATTGAAGGGATTGAGCTGATTAACAAAATCGTGGATATCGATCAGTCTCCCATTGGGCGGACACCGCGATCCAATCCAGCCACCTACACGGGCGTTTTTACGCCGATTCGAGAGTGGTTTGCTGCCCTTCCTGAAGCCAAAGCCCGTGGCTATTCGCCAGGTCGCTTTTCCTTTAATGTGAAGGGAGGGCGGTGTGAGGCTTGTGAAGGAGATGGGGTCATCAAGATCGAGATGCACTTCCTTCCCGATGTGTATGTGGAATGTGACCAGTGCCATGGTAAGCGTTACAACCGAGAAACCCTTGAAATCAAGTATCGGGATAAATCCATTGCGGACGTTTTAGATATGACTGTTGATGAGGCTCTTGAATTCTTTGAGGCTATGCCCAGTATTCGAGAAAAGCTTTCCACCCTCTCTCAGGTAGGGCTGGGGTATGTTCATGTGGGACAGCGGGCCACCACCCTCTCTGGAGGAGAGGCCCAGCGGGTTAAGCTTTCGAAAGAGCTTTCTCGGCGTGCTACAGGGCAAACCTTATACATACTGGACGAGCCCACCACAGGCCTTCACTTTGATGATGTGCGCAAGCTGTTAGAGGTGCTCCATACCCTTGTGGACCAAGGTAACACAGTAATTGTGATTGAGCATAACCTTGAAGTGATCAAAACCTCCGACTGGATCATCGATATTGGTCCTGAAGGCGGCGACGGTGGCGGCCAAATCGTCGCGACCGGCACTCCTGAAGATATTACCCGCGTGGATAAAAGCTATACAGGGAAGTATTTGAAAGATGTAGTTCAGAAGTGATTAATAACCCTTAATCACTGATCCAAAATACGTAGTTTGCGCCTCCGTTGGCTGAAAGTGAACATGCAAAATTAGGTTGTAATCCCACCATCTTTGGGTCGTGGGCCGGCAGGCTTTATAGGCAGTCCGTAGAAACGTTAAATCGTCAGGCGCTAGAGAAGACTTGGAGGCTTCCTCCGACGCTAAAACGCCATCATGCCCCAGATCATAATAAGCAAGCCGCTCACATAAGGCTGTTCCCAGCATATCTGTCCATCCTCCTACGCCAGCTACAGGCTGATTACAGAGATCCTTAATCGTTAAGATGTAATTAACAGCGCTTTGGAGTATTTCCTGATCCGTAATCACTGGCTGTTTGGATTGTAGGGTTTGAATATAATTCTTGTCATTTTGATCAGGGAGCAGGGCATCAATTTGCCACCAGTTTTCTTCTTTGCACCGACTCGGGCTGGGTTGAGGGATAGAAAAAGCCTCGTTTCTTGCACAAAGAAAGAGAAGGGAAAGAATTATTGTTTTTTTCATAGGCTTTCCTTTTATTGAAAAGATAATATTACGGATGAGAGGTTTAGCTCAAGCGTTTTAACCTCTTTTTAATCTTTCTTTGAGCATACTGGCGTTTACTAATCTGTATAGGGAGAAGAATCATGGATTTGAAAGCACTCTCACCATTTAATCGCCGCAGGATTCACCGCCGGAAAAATGATTCCCTTGAAGGGCTGCGCCGTGAATTTTACCATTTATTGGATTATAATCCTTTTCAAGAAGTTAGCCTGCACCATGTAAGGGTCGATATGCATGAAGATAAAGGTGGGATTACTATCTCTGCAGAGGTTCCTGGGGTAAAAGATGAGGATATCACCGTATCTGTGTATCATGATATGTTGACCATAAAAGGAGAGAAAAAAAGTAAAAAAGAAGAAAAGGATGAACACCATTATATGAGCGAGCGTTCCTTTGGTTCTTTTACTCGAAGCTTGCGTTTACCCTATGAGGCGGAAGCTAATAAGGTGGAGGCTGAATTTGAGGGTGGGGTTCTGACCATTCGCATTCCTCGGCCCAAGTCTCATGCAGTGGCAGAAAAGAATATTAAGATTAAGAAGAAAAAGTAAGTAATATTTAAAGATCACTGAAAAGTAGACCCCGTAGCTTGCGCTCGGGGTCTATAGTATTGAAATCCAAAAAGCCATCTTTAATTATGAAGAATATAGTCATTGTTGGTTATTGATAGAAAAAAATGAGATGGGTTTATAAATGTTATGCACAGATCAAACTTAAGCAAAATTTTCGGATTTTTCGTCAAGAAAAAAATTCTTACCAACTTAAAAAAAAGGTCTTTACTTTAAAAAATCTAATTGCATCAATGTGTTATAAATGAGTGCCTAAAAATGAGGCACCCTAAACTAAAAGGAGAGAGACTCATCAAAAAATCCTCATGCCCTCAGAATACCCACAAGCTTATCCACAGATTGCGTGGACAAATGTTAATTTTCTATTAAAAAAACCTATGCTAGACTGAACATTATGACAAATACCAACTCTTCCCTTGAACGAGGGGCCTTGATGATTAAATCTACGGCTCAAAAACTCACCTCTCAGCCCGGTGTGTATCGTATGATCAATGTGCGGGATGAGGTATTGTATGTGGGAAAAGCAAAAAACCTGAAAAAGCGCGTCATCAGCTACACCCATGTAGAGCGCTTGCCCATACGCCTTCAACGCATGGTGTCCGAGACTGTGCGTATGGAGTTTGTGACAACCCACACAGAGGCAGAGGCTCTCCTTTTGGAAGTCAACCTTATTAAAAAGCTGGCGCCGCGCTATAATATTTTGATGCGGGACAGTAAGTCCTTTGCCTTTATTCGAATTACAGGTGGACATCCTTATCCTCAACTGACGAAACACCGCGGGGCTCGTAATTTGCCCGGGGATTATTATGGCCCCTTTGCCTCAGGAGAAGCGGTGAACACAACTCTAACGGCGCTCCACCGGGCCTTTTTGATGCGCTCCTGCCCGGATACGGTTTTTGCTTCCCGCAAGCGTCCTTGTCTTCAGTATCAAATTAAGCGCTGCAGTGCGCCTTGTGTGAATTATATCTCTGAGGAGGACTATCAAAGGTTGGTGGAGGAAACCCGTGAATTTTTGGCGGGGAAATCAAGTCAGATTCAAAAGGATCTTGCAGGTCGCATGGAAGAGGCCAGTAATGCTCGTGAGTATGAAAGGGCCGCTATTTTTAGAGACCGTATTCGTGCGCTCTCGACCATACAGGCGCGTCAAATCATAAATACGACTCATGTGACCGATGCGGATGTTTTCGCTCTCTATGAAGGGGAGGGGAGGATTTGTATTCAGCTCTTTCTCTTTCGTCATGGATCTAACTATGGCTCCTATTCATTTTTTCCTTCCTATGGAGAGGACATCGCACCTGAGGAAGTGTTGGAAGCTTATATCGCCCAGTTTTATGAGGAGGCGCCTTTACCCGAGGAAATCCTTCTCAATGTTCCTTTGCCCCAAACAAAATTATTGGAGGAAGCCTTTACCCAAAAGCGTAAAAAGCGGGTTTATATTCGCGTGCCGCGTACAGGTCCTAAGGCTGATCTTGTGAACCATGCCCTGCAAAATGCCAAAGAATCCCTGGAGCGCCACCTGAGTGAGCGTGCCAGTCAGCAGAATTTATTGCAAGCCTTTATGGAGAAGTTTCAGTTGCCCGTGGTGCCTCACCGCATTGAAGTTTATGACAACAGTCATATACAAGGAGCCATGCCTGTAGGAGCGATGGTTGTGGCGGGGCCGGAGGGCTTCCAAAAAAATGCTTATCGCAAGTTTAATATTCGCTCAAAGGATATGGCACGAGGGGATGATTACGCCATGCTGCGAGAGGTTCTTACACGGCGTTTTACCCGGGCGCTTGCCGAGGATAAGGATGATACCGCCCAATGGCCCGATGTGGTCTTGATTGATGGGGGGAAGGGACAGTTGTCGGCGGCTGAAGGGGTTTTTGCCGACCTGGGAATCTCTGATGTTCGTTTGATTGCCATTGCCAAAGGTCCCGACCGTAATGCAGGACGTGAGACCTTTTTTATGTCTGGTTATGCCCCCATTCACTTGCCTCTTAATGATAAGGTTTTGTACTTCCTACAACGCCTGAGAGATGAAGTGCATCGCTATGCCATTGGCGCCCATCGGACGCGGCGTACAAAGGCTATTCGCACCTCAAAGCTTGATGAAGTTCCGGGAGTGGGTGGGGCCCGAAAACGCGCTTTGCTTCAACACTTTGGGTCTGCCAAGGCAGTGGAAGGAGCCGGGCTTAAGGATTTAGAAATGGTAAAGGGAGTGAGTAAAAATTTGGCAAAAAAAATCTATGATTATTTTCATGAGCATGGTTAATATAGAAGAGAAGGGAGAGGCTCTCTAAATGAAATCAACAACACTGCCCAATTTATTAACCTATACACGGATCGCGTTGGTTCCCGTGGTGGTTATTCTTTTTTATTTTGACCGCCCCATCAGCAATTGGATCGTTGCGGGGATTTTTATTTTCGCCTGTATCACTGATTATTTGGATGGCTATTTTGCAAGAGCCTGGAAGCAAACAAGCCGTTTTGGTGTCTTTTTGGACCCGGTGGCCGACAAGCTTTTGGTTGCGGCCACGATCCTGATGCTGGTGGGCTTTGGACGCATTCAGGGCCTCAGCTTGATTCCAGCTGTTATCATTTTATGTCGCGAGATTTTAGTCTCGGGTCTTCGTGAATTTTTAGCCGAAGTCCATGTTTCTATTCCCGTAACCGAGCTTGCGAAATGGAAGACGGGCATTCAAATGGGGGCTCTTAGCCTATTGATTATTGAAGATATTCCTGGATTTTTCTTGCCCATCGACATACTTGGTCTTGTTCTGTTATGGGTTGCGGCGCTTTTAACCTTAATTACGGGTTTTGATTATCTCCGTGCTGGCCTTAAGCATATGTGAAAATCATTTCGCTTTCTGCTAATGGACAAAATTTTCTATTTTTTCTCTAGCAAAATGATTCCCATTGGGGTATACAAACCCCCATGAGCGGGCGATTAGCTCAGCGGGAGAGCGTCTCGTTTACACCGAGAGGGTCGGGGGTTCAAATCCCTCATCGCCCACCAGTCAAATCAACGGTTTCAGGGTTGTTTAAGAAATCCCTTCAAAAGCTCCGGAAGCAAAACGGAAGCAAATAGATAAA
>JAKFXB010000040.1:12500-34018 GCA_021731585.1 Alphaproteobacteria bacterium | reverse complement strand
TTATACTCTTTCCAGTTACGAACACGGTAGGTTTTTTTAGACATATAGGTTTACCCTTCTTTTTTTGCTTAAAAAGAGTTTATCCTATATTTCCTTGTTCGTAACGCCTCATTTATTCAACAAAGCCCACAAGGGGAGAGGTAAATGTCGACACATCCTAGATAAAATGGTAAAATATAAACCACCTGACTACGGATCAGAAGGTTAGGAGTTCGAATCTTCTCGGGCGTGCCAGGGAAATCCTAGCTTTGTTTTTTACTGTTATCTTAAACATTGTATTGCAAAATTAAAAAGTTTTATATATTATTAATACTATATATATTAAGAGTTTTTAATTTGTGGTGGATCCTATGCGTTTTTATTCCTCTGTTTTATCGAAAATTTTAAGAAGCACGTCAGCAATAATCCTTATGGTTTTTTCTTCCTTGCCAGCTTTTTCTATGGATGACGGTTCTGATTTAGTTAAGAAAAAAGCTCCTCATCGAGCGCTCCAAGGAAGAATGACAGACGAAGCTTCATCAGCCTTAGATCAATTACAAACAGCTCCTTTTGGTGAAAATACACGAGAACGGTTTTTCAATCCAAAGGGTATAGATGACTTTGAACAAAGGGCATATAGAACGGTAGATATAGGTTATTCAAACCTTTCCAGAACTAAGCAGTATGAACTAGGAATACCAACAGCTCCCGTCTTTCACCCTTATAACATGGGCGAGAATCAAGCTGAGTATTCAGCTCCTGCGTTTACGTTGAATATTAAACTCCCTCAATATTTACCTGATTTTGTTCCTCCGGCTCTCCATAGACATCTAGTTGGGATGAATGAGCAAGACATAGATACCTTTATCATTGTGCAAGATATGCCCTGGGAGAACACTAATTTACTTTTTAGACCTCATTACTATCTCGACCCCCATGCTCCTTTTGATGATGGCGATATTTACAGGGAGTCGTTTTTGACTCAAGTTGGATTGTTTTCGAGGGATCCTAATGGTCCTCTTCTTGTAAAGTTAAAAAGACCCGGGCAACCTGTAGACCAAAGACAACTTGAGAATGAGCTTATTACTGAATCAGATATCGTTGTTCACAATGGCAAAGGGCTTATCAGCAATGAACTGTTTACTCGTTATAACAGAGGTGGCCTCATTACTGCAAAGGAACAACCTCTGTTAGATAACCTTCTCTTACTTGATCGTGCGCGTAAAGGCGAAGTATTATCAGGAGAGGAAGTTGATAAAGTTAGAAAACTTGGTTGGAAAGCTGAGTTTCCCAATGTTTTCGGAAATCCTATGCTTGTTTCCTCATCGGCCACGCTGCCCGTTATTGGTTTCAATTTACATGAATCTCGGGTTGTGTTTTCATTAACAAAATGTGGAGGTCGAACAGCGGTTGTTAAGCATATCCTTCTTAACCCTGAAGATGAAGCCGTATTTGAGGAAGTTCTGTCTAATTCTAAAAATCTGCATGAGCTTGAAATAAGTTTGAAAAACCCTGAGAATAATTCAAGATTGAGTCCAAGTGGAAGAGGAATTCCAGAGGAGTTTGATTTTTTCAAAGTTTTGAAATCTTCTTCAAAAGTTGGACTTGAACAACTTCTAGATGAGAAAGACGTAAGCAATAAGCTACAGAATACTCTTGCCTACATTCTTTCTACATATCCTCATTCACCATCTGCGAGCTTATCGATGAAACAACAAAAAGCCCTCTTACAAAAAGCCAAAATGATTGTGCTGAGTACAGGACGTAATCCAGATACAGGTTCTATTCTAGAAGCTTACAATGAATTATTTGGGAAGGATCGAGATATAAGTCAAAAGCTACAATACGTTCTTTCCTATATGGAAACGACGCATAGGGTGAAAAAGATTTTAGATTTGTCCCCAATAGAAAGAGAAAGGCTCTTTCAAACAGCAAAAAAATTAGTACTCGATTCAGGGGTTACCCTAGATACAGGTGCTATTAAGGCAGCTTACAAAGAATTATATGGAGAAAATCTCTAGATAATGTAGTCACGAGATTAGCCCACAAAACAATGCATCGCATGTGAGTTACAGCAAGGAAAAAGGCTGAGTTCTTGCATAGCTAATTCCTCTTCAACGTTTAGCACCTCTCAATCTTTTTGCGATTCTTTTCAAGCCTATATATACATTTTTGCTCAAAGGAAGAGTGAGAATATTAATGTTGATGGAAAAACAATTCGCAACAGTGGGAAAGAGGAAACACTTTATATAATTCAGCTTGATTGGCTTCAAGATCTTCGTCAATGGTCAAGGTTAAATACTATTTCTTTTAAGTATCTTTTTATCTCTGTTAATAATATCTTTCATGTGTAGACCCTGGTGTTTCCCTCAAAAGTTATTGACACTCCAAAAGTTATAAGATACTAGAGATAATCTTATTAAATATTCAAATTGAAGTGATTGTAAAAGTCTGTGCCTCCATCTGAAAGTCGCAGATTATGTTTTTCAAGGAGAGGCGCTAAATGCTTTTAAGGTTTTTTTACTTACTATTGTTGTTTATTTTATCTACTCAGTATTCCTTCGGGATGCTTGAGGACGTTGAACTTAAAACAGGTCGTGCGCCATTACTCAAAGTAACTTATCTAAGTGACAAACAACACTTTTTTAATCGCATTTTGCTAGAAGAAGCAAGGAAATTGGGAGATCCAACGGACCGTGAAGTACTAAAGCGTTCAATTGAAAATCGAGAAGCCATTTCAAGGTTGCTTTCTTCAGAAAAACATAAATTATTAAAATCACTTGCCCCGCGTGAAAAAATTCAGGATGACAATCCTTTAAGCTATTCTGTTGCTCTTACTGAAGATAGGCTTTTACCTTTTCGGATCAGTGAAAGAACTGAGGCGATGTATGATTATGGGGATCTAGAAACTTATTTTACCCAAAGCCTAGATTTTAATATTTTAGCCGGAACGACTTTTGGAATGACTACTGCCGTATTTAGTGAATCTGGGCTTACATTATATGATCATCGTGCGTATGGAAACACCTATTATGCTGTGGCTTATGATGAAAAAAGGTCTCTTATGTTTCGCGCATCTACGTCTACATCTCTCATAGAGTGTATTGATGCGAAAACATTAGATTTAGTTTCTCAACTCAAAGGGTATTCAGCGACTGCATTTGATTTGCAAACAGATAAATTGTATTTTGCAGGCTATTTTATAGGAAATGAAGATAGCACTGCTATTTATGAATATAATATAGATGGAAGGTATATTGAGAATATGCTAACACCCGCCATCTTTGTTAATGATGTTCGGGGGATGGTGGTGAGGCCCACCGAAATTTATTTTTCTGAAACGTATAAGCACCGTATTATTCACTTTAATAGAGAATCAAGATCCGTCATTCGTGTAATTAGTGGATTTTCTTTTCCTAATAAATTAACCTTAGCCAAAGATAAATTACATTTGTTTGTAGCAGATGAACATCATGATACGGTGAGGAAGTGTCGCTTAACCGATTTTGAAGAGGTCTGGCGGCTTCCCTTTGGTCTTTGTACGTCTCCGTCAACCTTAATTGAAATTAGTCGGGGAAAGTTTAAAGGCTTTTATTTGATTGCTGACACAGATAATAATAGGATTATTTTAGTAGATCCAAATGATGATTATAAAATAATCGCCGAAATTAGAAATTTAAGATCTTGCATGGCCATTGATATTGCATTTGATTGGCCTTCTCAAAACGATCAAGACATAAGCAATAAGCTACAGTCCACTATTGACTACATTGTTTCTACATATCCTCATTCACCATCTGCAACCTTGCCAGTGGAACAACAAAAAGTCCTCTTACAAAAAGCCAAAATGATTGCGCTGAGTACAAGATGCGATCCAGATGCAGGTCCTATTCTAGAAGCTTATAATGAATTATTTGGGAAGGATATAGAAATAAGTAAAAAACTACAATACGTTCTTTCCTATATAGAGACGACGCATAAGGTGAAAAAGGTTTTAGATTTGTCCTCAATAGAAAGAGAAAGGCTCTTTCAAACAGCAAAAAAATTAGTACTCACTTCAGGGCTCATCCCAGATACAGATGCTATTAAGGCAGCTTACAAAGAATTATATGGCGAAGATCTCTAGATAATGTAGTCAGGAGATTGGCCCGCAAAGCAATTCATCTCATGTGAGCTATACCAAGGAAAGGGGCTAAGTTTTTTTACCTCATGAAAATTTGTAATGAAATTAACCTCTTTCACAATGGGGAGAGGTGATTCTATCTTTTAACACTAATCTTGTCCTTAATCCATGAAAAGAGTATTGTGAAGCCAAGATAACATAAAATGGTTTTTCTGTGAGTCAATCTATCCCCCTTCAGAATCAACAATCTCACTTACCTTTGCGAGGCGTTGAAAAAATAACGCTTTCTCACTATCGCTGTTATGACCATTTTTCTTTTGCTTTAGATACGCGGCCTGTTGTGATGACAGGACCCAATGGAGCAGGAAAGACCAACCTTCTCGAAGCGATTTCTTTCCTGATCCCAGGACGTGGTCTGAGGCGGGCGCGTCTTGCAGATGTTCGCCAGCAAAGAAGCCTTGATCCTTGGGCCATCTCTGTGGATCTAAAGGATGAAGGGGAAGGGATTCACATTGGGACGGGCCTTGACCCTGAAAATCCTGACAGCGAGCGCCGTATCACTCGCATCAATGGAGAAAAGGCCAGGAGTCAAGCCACCCTTGCGGAATGGGTGTCTATTGTGTGGCTCACCCCCCAAATGGATCGTCTTTTTTTGGATGCTCCCCAAGGACGACGCCAGTTTCTCGATCGTCTTGTTTATGGCTTTGATGCCGCCCACGCTCAGCGCTTAAATCGCTATGAGAAAGCCTTAAGAGAGCGTAGCCTTTTATTGCGCCAAGGCCGTTCAGATCGATACTGGCTTGAAGGATTGGAACACACCCTCGTGTGTGAAGGCATCGCGATTACGGCTGCTCGACGAGAGGTCGTGGGGCAGTTGATGGCTGTTCTGAAAACTTATGAGGGGCCCTTTCCCCAAGCGGATATTTCTCTCGAGGGAGATATTGAGGCATCCCTTCGTGAAAAAAAAGTGCTTGAGGTGGAGGATCAGTTCCGCGTGCGCCTTGCGGAATCCAGGGATCAAGATCGTTTTTCGCCACGCCCCCTCTATGGGCCCCACCGTTCCGATTTAGACGTGATCTTTACGGAAAAAAATCAGAAGGCAGCTTTGTGTTCAACGGGTGAGCAAAAAGCGCTCCTTCTTTCAATTGTTATGGCCTCAGCGCAGCTTTTAGCTGTACGAACTGGGGCAATTCCTTTATTACTATTGGACGAGGTTGTTGCCCACCTGGATGAGGCCCGAAGATCAGCATTGTTTGATGCAATTTTAAGGCTTAAAATACAGGCGTGGCTGACCGGAACTGATCCCTCCTTGTTTAAGGAAATGCAAGGAGACGCTCAGTTTTTAAGCCTTGAAGGCGCCCGTTTGGTATCGATAACATAAATGAGAGAACGAATGACTCAAACAGATAAACCAGAATCTTCAGCTGCCCCCGAATATGGAGCTCATTCCATTAAAGTCCTTCGTGGTCTTGATGCGGTTCGCAAAAGACCGGGAATGTATATTGGAGATACGGATGATGGCTCGGGCCTTCACCATATGGTTTATGAGGTTGTGGATAATGCTATTGACGAGGCACTTGCAGGTCATTGCGACAAAGTTGACGTGACTTTAAATGCGGATGGATCGGTTACCGTCACCGATAACGGTCGAGGCATTCCTGTTGATATTCATGAAGAAGAAGGCATTTCGGCGGCTGAAGTCATTATGACCCAGCTCCATGCCGGTGGTAAATTTGATCAAGATTCTTATAAGGTTTCCGGTGGTCTTCACGGTGTAGGCGTTTCCGTTGTGAACGCACTTTCAGAAAAACTAAAACTTACCATCTACTCCCAAGGTAAAAAGCATTACATGAGCTTTACCCATGGGGACGCTGATGATCGCCTTGCGGTAGTAGGAGAGGCTGACGGCAAAAAAGGAACGGAAATTACCTTTCTTCCTTCCAAGGAAACGTTTACCCAAACCATCTTTGACTTTGGCACCTTAGAGCATCGCTTGCGGGAGCTGGCCTTTTTGAACTCCGGCGTCACCCTGGTTTTACGAGATGAGCGTCACGAGGAAGTTAAAGAAGTTGTCATGCATTATGAAGGCGGCGTTCAAGCCTTTGTGAGTTATCTTGATCGTAGCAAAAACGCCCTTCATGCGCCTTCCATCATTATTCAAGGAGAGCGCGAAGGGATCATCGTTGATTTGGCTATGGAATGGACCGACAGCTACCATGAAACAACCCTTTGCTTTACGAACAACATCCCGCAGCGCGATGGAGGAACCCACCTTGCCGGCTTCCGGGCCGCATTAACTCGCGCTATTAATAGCTATGCCACTGAGCAAGGGAAAAAGGAAAAAATCAATTTAACCGGTGAAGACATGCGCGAAGGACTCACCTGTGTTCTTTCCGTTAAAGTACCTGACCCCAAGTTTTCTTCTCAAACAAAAGATAAGCTTGTGTCTTCAGAAGTTCGGACGGCCGTTGAAGGAATTGTCGGAGATAAGTTCCAGCGGTGGCTTGAAGAACATCCCGCTGAATCTAAAAAGATTATTGAACGCATTATGGAAGCCGCCTTGGCGCGAGAAGCTGCCCGAAAAGCGCGCGAGCTCACCCGCCGTAAAGGGGCACTTGATATTGCCTCCTTGCCAGGAAAATTGGCGGACTGTTATGAAAAAGATCCTGCGAAAACGGAGATGTTCATCGTGGAGGGCGATGGCGCTGGTGGTTCCGCCAAGCAGGGTCGAAAGAGCAAATTTCAAGCCATTCTTCCTTTGCGCGGTAAGGTTTTGAATGTGGAGCGGGCCCGTTTTGATAAAATGATTCATTCCGAGCAAATTGGAACCCTTATCACAGCTTTGGGGACAGGCATTGGACGGGATGATTTTAATATTGAAAAGCTACGTTACCACAAGATCATTCTGATGACGGACGCTGATGTGGATGGAAGCCATATCCGTACCCTTCTTTTAACCTTCTTTTATCGCCAAATGCCTGAAATTATTGAAAAAGGCTACCTTTACGTGGCGCGGCCGCCTCTTTTTAAAGCCACGCGTGGCAAATCTGTTTTGTATCTTAAGGATGCAAAGGCTCTCGATAATTATCTGATCGAAGGGGGCCTTGAAGGGGCTATTTTGACCCTTGCAAATGGATCTCAAGTCGGGGGGGCTGATTTACGCCGTATTGTGGATATCTGTGCCGAGGCGCACCATTTTCTCGAAGTTCCCTCGCGACAAATTGGGGCTCCCTTGATCCTTGAGCAGGCGGCAGTTGCAGGCATCTTGAATGTGGAGACCTATGAGAGTCAAAGCGCATTGCATGCCCAGAAATTGGCAGAGCGCTTAAATCTTATTGCTAAGGAAGGCCAGAAGTCCTGGCAGGGTGAAGTGGATGAAGCTCATACTCTTTGTGTCAAACGGACTCTTCAAGGAGTTGAAGAGAATTATAAAATTCGTCTTTCCCTTTTGGCAACAGCGGAAGTGCGCCAATTAGAGCGCTTGAAAGCTCTCCTTGAGGAAACCTTCACAGGGATCCCTACCTTAAAGATTAAGGATGAATCCATCTCCATCATGGGACCCCTTTCCTTGCTTGAGCTTGTTTTAGAGCGAGGTCGTAAAGGATTTAGTATCCAGCGGTATAAAGGATTAGGGGAAATGAACCCTGATCAATTGTGGGAGACAACTTTGGATCCTGAAGTCCGCACCCTTTTGCAAGTTCGTATCGAGCATCTTGATGAAGCTTCCGAAATCTTCTCAACTCTGATGGGCGATATTGTTGAACCTCGCCGAGAATTTATTCAAGATAACGCTCTTAGCGTGCGAAATTTGGATATTTAAGAGGCTGCCTTTAAAAACCCCTCGTGTGTCATTCCCGCGCAGGCGGGAATCTAGACATTCCCTGGATCCCTGCTTTTGCAGGGATGACACTGTAAGGAAAAAAAGGAGTTTTTAGAGGTGCCCTGAAATTTTTTGCATTTTTACTCTTGAAATAAATTCAACTATACTTACATGTTCTGTATGTAAGAATAAAAAATATTTTTTAATTTTTTTTAAAGGATATCTATGATGATCAATATACGTAAAATACTTTTGCTTTCTGCTTTGCTTATGTCTGCATCCTCTATCACCGCCCCTACCTATGCGATGATTGATGATGAAGGGGACTCAGCAGCAAGAGCTACACATGCGCAGCTACCTTATGAATTAACACTAGATATGATTCCAGAGATTAGAAAACATGGAAGTTTCTTGACCACTGCAAAAGAATATATATTGCAAAATCCTGATCAATTGGAATCTTTCGCAAATTATCTAAACCCTGATCAGTATTCTTCATTTGCTCGTTATCAGTCCTCTTACGCGGCTTATGGAGAGCTGAATTATCTGATTCAAGAAAATGGTTTTTCTCGATACCTTAATCCTAATTATGATCCAGCGAGGCCAGAGGAAACGGGACCCGAGTGGATTGAAGATGGGCATAGCATGGAGCTTTCTAGATTAATTTTTAAGGAACAGGAGCGTACTTTTGCACCAGCAAAACCATTAGCTGTTGCTCCTAAAGTTGAGGAAAAAGAAGTAGAATCTGGCGCTGCAAGCAGTGTACAAGCTCCAGTGTCTAGTGATTCATCTTCTGAAGATGCTGTGAAGGCTATGATCATCAGATCTTTAACTGAAACTTATAAGTCTGATCCAAAAGCTTTAGGAGAAGCCTTGGCAGCCTTTTTGACAAACCTAAAATAAGCTATATCTAATAGTAATTATTTAACTTGAAAATGGTGGCAGAATATGCCGCCATTTTTTTCTCTTATTCCTATATAAGTGAAGGGTTAGAGGGCAGTATGGATTGGCGCTCTGTGGTTAAACCGCGGAGTCCACCCGTGAAATTAATTATACTACCACCAAACCTTGACAAAATCTCTTATTAAAGCTGTACTCCTTTAAGATTTAAGCTTTGGAAAGGTATGATGCAAGAAATCCTGATTCTCGTTGATAAAAATGACACCCCCTGTGGGACCCAGGAAAAGCTGGCAGCGCACCTGTTGCCCCAGCGTCATCGCGCCTTTTCTGTCTTTATTTTTAACGATCAAGGAGAAACCCTGATTCAGCGACGCGCTCTTGGTAAATACCATTCCCCCGGCCTTTGGGCGAATAGTTGTTGTGGCCATCCACGCCCTGGAGAGGACGTAAAAGAGGCGGCCAGGCGAAGGTTGAATGAAGAGCTGGGCTTTAGCTGCGATCTCACGCCCCTTACCAAGGTTTGCTATACCCTTAAACTTGAAAAGGACCTATGGGAGTTAGAATTTACCCACGTTTTCAAAGGACTCTATCAAGGCGATTTTACCCCGACTCCAGAGGAGGTCATGGAGACCCAATGGATGAGTCCAAAAAACCTTCGAGAGGATGTGCTGCATCATCCTAGCGCGTATGCGCGGTGGTTTAGGCTGTATATCTTAAAGCATTATGGCGTTCTCTTTTTACATAAAGGACGTGCTGCGTGAGCCTTTCTATTAATCCTGAAGATCGCCTCAGCGTTGAAAGTGAAAAACCTCCTAAGAAGAAAAAGAAAGGCGCGCGACCGCCGAAACCCCCGCGGCCTCCTAAAAACAAAAGAAAGCTATGGCCATGGCTCTTGAAATGGAGCTGCATCCTGATGATTTGGGGCCTCTTTGTGGGGGGATGCGTTACCTTATGGTATAGCTATGATTTACCGGATATTACAAAGCTTCAACAAACAGAGCGCCGTCCTAGCATTACAGTTTTAGCAAAGGATGGAACAAAACTGGCCACCTATGGGGATCTGCATGGCCAAATGGTGGACCTTAAAAAATTGCCGCCCTATGTAGTAAAGGCGCTCCTCTCCATTGAAGACCGGCGGTTTTATTCCCACTTTGGGGTGGATGTGTTGGGACTTTTGCGCGCCATATGGGTCAACTATCGGGCAGGCCATGTGGTGCAGGGGGGAAGTACCATCACCCAGCAGTTGGCTAAAAATTTCCTTCAATCGGAAAAACTCTATGGAATTAATGACCGTTCCCTGCGGAGGAAAATCCAAGAAGCCCTTTTAGCCCTGTGGCTTGAGCGAAACTTTTCCAAAGACCAAATTCTGACCATGTATTTGAATCGGGTATACTTGGGCTCGGGGACCTTTGGCCTTGCAGCCGCTGCCCAACATTATTTTGGGAAGCGGCCTCAAGATCTCAGCCTTTATGAAGCCGCCGTGATTATGGGTCTTTTAAAGGCGCCTTCCAAATATTCCCCCTCAACTAATCCGGATTTAGCGGATCAGCGTGCCGCCCAAGTTTTGGAGAACATGCAAGCCGAAGGCTTTATTACGGAGGATGTGAAGGATGCCTCCCTTGCGATGGCGTCAACAACTTTAGAAACCTTTCGCGGCTCTGCCATTCGTTATTTTACGGATTGGGTAGTGGATATCCTCCCCACAATTGTGGATGTGGATGATAAGGATGTAATCGTCACGACAACTCTGGATCCCCAATTGCAATCTTTGGCAGAAGCCAAGGTTCAGCAAGTGATGGAGGAAAAAGGTGACAAAGCCAAAGTGAGTCAAATGAGCCTTGTTTCCATGACCCATGAGGGCGCTATAAGAGCCCTTATTGGAGGCACGAATTATCGAAAAAGTCAATTTAACAGGGCAACCCAAGCTCTACGTCAGCCAGGATCTTCCTTTAAATTGGTGCTTTATTTAGCCGCTTTGGAGTCGGGGATGCACCCGGGAGATTATGTGAGTGACGTTCCCATTCAACTTGGAAAATGGCGTCCTAAGAATTATAAGTATCAAACCCGTGGAGAGATTACTCTGGGAGAGGCTATGGCTCACTCGGTGAATACGGTTAGCGTCCGTCTTGCTCACCAGCTAGGAATTAAAAGAGTGAAAGAGACGGCCCGACGTTTAGGTTTAAAATCTCCCCTTCCTGATGACTTGACCATTGTTTTGGGCACGGGAGAGACAACTCTTCTCGAGCTCACGACGGCGTACGCAGTTATTGCGCGTCATGGGTGGAGCGTTTCCCCCTATGCTGTTTTAAAAGTAGCAGAGGTTGGGGGGCATACCCTTTATATTCACAACGACGTGGCTCCTCATCGAGTTGTAGATCCTTATGTGGCTCAAGCATTAACCCAAATGATGCAAGGGGTGATGGAGTATGGGACGGGGAGAAAATCAGCTCTCAATCGACCTTCTGCGGGTAAAACGGGCACGACTCAAAATTATAGGGATGCGTGGCTCATTGGATTTACGCCTGAATTAATTACCGGCACCTGGGCTGGGAATGATGATAATACGCCCTTAAACCCCACGGCAGGAAGCCCTGCGGCGCGTCTTTGGCATCTTTATATGATGGGGGTTCCTTATCGGGATGCCTCATTCCACCCAGAGCCCCCTTCCACTGAAGAAGAGGGATCACAGGGCTTTCTGGAGGATCTTATTGGGAGTTTGTTCTGAGAGGGAGCTTTCACCGCTCATATAATGTTTACGGCAAAGGGCAATGTAACGGTCGTTGCCGCCAATTTCTACCTGCTCCCCTTCACGCAATACGTAGCCGTTTTCATCAATGCGCGCATTCATGGTGGCTTTGCGTCCACAGTGGCAGATGGTCTTGATTTCTATAATATCTTCTGCAAGAGCCAGCAAATATTTGCTTCCTTCAAAGGGTTCTCCCATAAAATCAGATCTTAAACCATAGGCGAGGGTAGGGATTTTTAGCTCATCAACAATGCGGGTTAGTTGATAGACTTGCTCTTTGCTGAGAAATTGCGCTTCATCAATCAAAATACAGCTGACTTTTTGTTTTTGAGTGTGGCCTTTGGCAAAGTTGAAGAAGTCGAAATCTTTTTCAAAGGCATGGGCTTCATTTTGAAGACCAATGCGAGAAGAAATAATTCCCAAAGCATGGCGGGTGTCGATGGAGGGGATAAACAAAAGGGTATTCATCCCGCGTTCTTGGTAGTTGTAATTGGATTGCAGGAGAGTTGTGGTTTTTCCTGCATTCATTGCGGAATAGTAAAAGTGAAGCTTTGCCATGGTGTTCTTCTTTCTTGGGTTGGAACCTAGAATCCTTTTTAAAATTCAAACCTCAAGGAGCGCAAGGAAAATTTTGTTTATTTTCAATACAAACGAGTTTCTAAATTTTGGGGTTGCAGAAAGGGGGGGAAGTCATGTACTTTTCCTCCATTCCATGCGGAGAGGTGGCCGAGCGGTCGAAGGCGCACGATTGGAAATCGTGTATACGGGAGACCGTATCGAGGGTTCGAATCCCTCTCTCTCCGCCATTTTCAAGCTGTAACTGGCAAAATTTAGCTTCTGAGTATGTTTTAAGCGTCTCTGATCTTTGTTGGTTCTTCGATTCCTTATTTTCGAAAATGTCAAAAACGAAAACAACAGAGTTTCTTGTCTGCGTGAACGAAAATAAGGAACGATCTTATTAGCGATTTATTTAAAAAAAGAAAATAAGTTTGGACTCTAAAAAAGCCAACCCACATTTGAGATCAGGAAATTGGGTTAGCTGTCAGCAAAAAGTTGAGTACCTCTAAAAACTGACTTGTCATGCTGAACTTGTTTCAGCATCTCATTGATAATGTTAAGAAGATCCCGAAACAAGTTCGGGATGACATGTTGTGTGAAAGGGTTTTTAGAGGTGGCCAGTTTTGTGTAAGTTTGGCGCTTACTTCTTTTTCCCAATGATGTAAGTAAACTCTCTAGGATGTTTTTTCGTTAAAGAAAAATATCCAGTTTCTTTAACAGAAAAACCAGCACTCCGAAAAACTCTTTCATAGACTTCTTGGCTGGGAAGGTATGAGTCACGTATATTAACTAACCCTAACAGGGAAAGATCCCTTCCCGTAAAAAATCCTGGATGATCCATATGTCCTGCTGCGCGCGCATCATGGAGCCGGGCTAATTTTGAGTCGTCTCCAAGGTGATAAGGAGAAAGAGAAATCGCAATGTGGTATCCATTCGGTAGAGTAAAATCATATGTTTTTTTGATAGAATCTTCAAATTCAAACGAACTCATAAAATGGTGAACGTTAAAGATAGTAGAAACATGGAATTGACGATCCATTTCATTGTAATTTAGGTCAAATAAAATATCACGGGGATAGAAAAAGATCTGCTTCCACTCTTCGAGTAATTTGGCGGCATGATAACATTGCACGGATAGGCATTCATTGATATAGAGTGTCATTTTATCTAAATCGTCTTTACATGCTTCAATCACTCTCTTGGCAAAAGCCCCATATCCTGCTCCGATGTCAAGGAAGGCTATATTTCCCTGACCCATCAAACTTTTTATCAACCCTATTACTTTTTCTTCAACGGCTCCATGCCCAGAAAATTCAATGCCGTAGGTATTGTTGAAGGTTCTGACTTGGCCTTCTGCTGAGAGTATAGGTTCATCAACATGCCTCACTAGGTCCTGATCTTTAAAGAGTTGAATTATTTCTTGTGGGGTAGAGGGGGCGGCAATGACCCTATTTTTGGGTTGTGTAACTGACTGAAGAGAATGTTTTAATGTTGGATTTTTATAATTGGGATGAGAATCAATTAGGAGCCCCAGTTTGACACCGGTTATTTTCGACTCACCTTCAATAATATAGTAGGATAGTTCATCTTCGAATGCAAATGCTTGCGCAACATTTACGTTAAAAAAACATATTCCGCTCAAAAAACTGTATATTAATAATGAAGAGATTTTGAGCATATGAGCACCTGTTTTATAAAAAGGAAACACTAAATATAGTGGGTAAATATTATTAATTGCAAAGTCAAGCTTGAGGGTAGAGGGGTGCTTTGCAAAAGAATATTATAAAAGGATGTTATCCTGAATTTATTTCAAGATCTCTTTGGATGCTGAAACAAGTTCAGATGACAGGAGGAAAAAAGTTATTTTATGGACTTGATATTAAAACGTTTTGTAACTTCATCGAAAATTATTTGAGAGATCTCATCAATATCTAGGAGAGCATTAATCCCAACGCAGCGTTTGGGATTTTCTTTGAGAATTTCCTCATACCCCTTTTGAACTCGCTCATGAAAGTGAACATCAGAACGCTCAAAGCGATTGATGCCGGCCTTACGCAGTCCAGCTCTTTGAAGGCCCATTTCCGCATTAATTTGCAAGATAAAAGTCAAGTCCGGCTCTAAATCTCCAACGGTAAAATGGTTGAGCTCCTTGATACACTTAGCGCCTAATTCATGGCCATAGCCCTGATACGCTAAGGTTGAATCCACATAGCGATCGCATAAAACCCAAGTGCTGCCTTCTAATTGGGGAATAATTTTCTTTTGAATTAGATCCGCACGCGCCGCACTCATTAAAAGAGCTTCTGTAGTTGAGTTCCAACGTTCCCACTCTCCCTCCATGAGAAGTTCTCGAATTTCTTCAGCCCCCTTTGTGCCCCCCGGTTCACGGTACTGGACGATATCAAGTCCATTTTGCAAAAGGCGGTCATATAAAATACCAATTTGAGTGGTCTTTCCTGACCCTTCCCCTCCTTCAAAGGTGATGAAAGGCGCTTTATGAAACTTCATGAGCTATGCTTTCCCCAGAGAAGGTAATAGATTGAGTTGCTAATTCTTTGAAAAAACCCAGCTTGGGGCACATCTTGAGCCACAACCAATGGGAAGGTTTTGAGCCCTTTGTCTGGAATCGTTACTTCAATGGTGCCTACCTGATTTCCCGCCTTCAGAGGGGCTGAAATAGGAGACTCATAGGCAATTTTAACTTGCACATCCTTTTGCTTACTGCGAGGGATTGTGAAAATAATGTCTTGATTTGAAACGAGGGTAACTTTCTTTTCTGCCCCACTCCAAACATCTGCTACTTCAACAACATCTCCCTTGCCATAGACTTTGTGATTTTTGAAGAAATTAAAGCCCCAGTTTAAAAGAGCTGTTGCTTCCTGATCCCGGTCCTTTGATTTAGGCAAGCCATTTACAACTAAAAGAATGCGGCGATCACCTTGTTTCGCTGTGGCCACGATACCGTAGCCGCCCGCATCCGTATGACCGGTTTTCATACCATCGGCTCCCATGTCCTTATAAAGAAGAGTATTCCGGTTTCCTTGCTTAATGTTGTTATAGGTATACTCTTTCATCCCATAATATTTGGCATATTCAGTTGGAAATTCCCGAATAGTATGTTCAGCAATAATGGCTAAATCCCTTGCCGTTGTTAAGTGCCCTTCATCGGGCCAACCCGTTGCATTAAGGAAATTAGAATTTTTAGCCCCCATCTCATTAGCCTTGCGGGTCATTTCTTCAGCAAAAGCGGCTTCAGTGCCTGCAAGCCCTTCGGCTAGAACAATACAAGCATCATTTCCGGATTGAACAATCACGCCTTGCAAAAGATCCTCGACAGGCACTTGAGTATCCACTTGAATGAACATGCGGGAGCCCCCTTTTTGCCAAGCTTCCTTGCTCACATGTAGTTTGTCGTTCAGTTTAATATCACCACTTTTAAGGCGCTCAAAAACAAGGTGGGCCGTCATAATTTTTGACATAGAGGAAGGGACCATCTGCTGATCTGCATTCTTTTCAAATAAGACTTCACCTGTATTAAAATCTTTCATAAAAACTTGGAGCGCCTGAGTTTCAATGGCGAGTGCAGCCCCTGTCAGGGAAAAAAATGAGACGATAAGATGTTTCCACATTGTACTTTGTCCTCTTTAATGAATAATAATTCTCGCCATACCATGCCCTGCATTGAGCACTTGATCAAGTATCTGATTGGCCTCTGCCATACTTGAAAAAGGTCCAACCCTCACTGCATAAGGCTTGGGGCCATAGGTGTGAATAGGTTGCGCATTTGATTTTGTCAAATCTCCAAGGGTCTTCAAAAGGGCATTCGCTTCCTCTTCCCGTCCATAGGCGCCAATATCAATGAAAAGTCCACGGGCATTCCCACTTGGCTTGGCGGCACTAACGGCCTTATTGGAAACTTTCATTAAAATAGGTGCCTCTTCGGCATCTTCAAAAAGATGGTCAGGCAAGCGCGACGTCAGGACTGCGTTCATAGGAGGCAGGGGTGACTCTAAAAAGGCAGGGGGCGGTTTTTTTTCGGCCAACATGACTTTTGGCTTATCAATACCATTTAAAGCCAGGCTTTCAGGCACAAGCGTGCGCACCCGCACCTTGGCTGTTCCCTTGTTTTCAAAACCTAACAACTGTGCTGTTCGCCTTGAAACGTCAACAATGCGTCCCTCAACAAAAGGGCCACGATCATTCACTTTAAGTTGAATCTGACGACCATTTTCAAGATTCGTCACCTCTGCAATGCAGGGAAGGGGAAGAGTTTTATGAGCAGCTGACACCTCATTCTTGTCAAAGCGCTCTCCCGTTGCGGTGCGGCGACCATGAAAAACATCTCCTCCTCCATAGTAGGAAGCCATCCCCACCTCATCATATTCATAATGGGGCTGAGGATAATACCAAATACCTTGAATTTGATAAGGACGACTCGTGGCTTTTTTGGGGGCACAGGTTTGGCCTATAGGACATATTTCAGGTGCTTCAGGAACACTTGAACACGCCGCCAAGAGGAGACACCCTCCTAAAACGCCCCAAACATATAATTTTTGTTTTTCTAAGAGCATGACCCTTCGTCTCTTTCTGAATCTAGAAAGAAAATAATAGAGTCAGCTTCATTGCGCAAGAAGGATAAATAACTTATTTCCTTACTCGAGAGGGGGTGGAAGATTTCTTTGCAAATATTCCCAGAGGACCATTGGGATTGATAAATAGTTCTAATTCTTCAAAGCTTATAAAATATCTTCCACTAGGTGAAAGGAACCGCTATAAGGTATTTTTATATCAAATAAGTATAGTGTTTTAAGATAAAAGAAAATATTTCCGAGAGCAAAATCTCTAAGTTTTGTAGCTCTAAGGAGTAGCTTCTCTTCACCTCTTGCTATGTCTTTTTTCGTTTGGGTTAGTCTAATCCAGCAAAAATAAAGAGTGCACTATTGGTTAGTGCACTCTTTGGCTTTTTCTTACTTTTTAAGAGGGTGCCAGGCAGTTTCAAGATCTTTTAAACGAGCTAAGGTCAACAAACTGGCAGCAACACCTTCAGCGTGCAGTTCACGTGGGCATTGTTCTTCTGCATTCCAAAAGTTTCCTTTAATCTCACGCAAAAGAGTTCTTACTCTATCTCTGAACAGCGAATCCTTTCTTTCTGCATCGCTTACTTTAGCGGGTGTAAACAATTTTCCTGCTTCGAAAATTCCAAGCATGCGCTGTGCTATTACAACAAGAGCTGCATTTGAGGAAGTCGTAATCACAGGATCAAGCATAGAGCGAACTCCAAGCTTAAGGTGCCCCTTAGATTCAGCTATGACACCAGCAAGAGGTACCTTGGAAATATCTATGACGCCTCCACCACTTATTTTTACTGCAGTTCCATTTTTTAAAATCTCCTGAGCCTGCTTGCTCACTCTTGTTTTATCTAGTCTTACCGACTCCTTAAATGCGTTTTGATCCTCATCATTCATTGCTTGTGCATTTTGCGAAAGCAAAAGAAAGCTGCTTAATAATAAATTTAAATACTTCAATTTCATTGAATTCACCCTTTGTTACTACAACACATTGTAAAAATTAAGCCAAAAATTAAATTAATATGGCTGTTGTTTTTTACGCATATAATTTAAAAACAATTTTTAAATTTAATGAGTATTAGTAACTAAGTAATAATGGTAGTGTTAAATGTCAATAAAAATATCTGGCCTTCACGTTTATCAGCGACAGCAATTATGATATAGATACATTGTAACACTTTGAAAAAATAGGGATGCTATCTTATGAGAGCTCAAATATTGTTTCAACCTGATGACATTAAAAATCATCCCTTGAAAGTACAAGAAAAGGATATTCCTACGCCAGGCCCTTCTCAAGTTCTTATTAAAGTTCATGTTTGTGGCATTTGTCGCACTGACCTTCATGTTGTTGAGGGAGACCTTAAGCTTAAGCACTTACCCATTATTCCTGGACATCAAGTCGTAGGGGAAATTAAAGAGTGTGGAGATAGGGTGAGAGATTTTAAGCCAGGTGATCGCGTAGGCGTCGCTTGGCTTCAAGCAACATGTGGACAATGTCAGTTCTGTCTCACTCATCGTGAAAATTTATGCACGTCTGCCATATTTACGGGCTGGACAGCTCCGGGCGGCTTTGCTGATTATATCGCTGCCCCAGAACAATTCATCTATTCTCTTCCTGATGCATTCTCTGATATTCAAGTTGCTCCTCTTTTATGTGCAGGGATTATCGGTTATCGATCACTCAGGCTTATGGAGATGAAAGAGTGGTCTGGGGCTCGCATTGGCATTTATGGGTTTGGGGCTGCAGCACATATTGCCATTCAACTCTTAAAAGCCTGGGGGGCGGATGTATATGTTTCTACTCGAGATAAGTCACATCAAAATCTGGCTCAAGAATTGGGAGCTTCTTGGAGCGGAGGGACTCTTGATCAACCGCCAGTCCCTCTTGATCGAGCGGTTGTATTTGCTCCTGCAGGGGAAATTGTTCCAGCAAGCCTGAAAGCTTTAGAACGTGATGGTAGGCTTATTCTTGCAGGAATTCATATGAGTCCCATTCCTTCTTTTTCCTATAATCTCCTTTACGGAGAACGAATGATAAAAAGCGTCACAAATAATACAAAACAAGATGGTGTCGAATTTTTAGAGCATGTAGCTAAGAATGGTATTAAAACCCACGTTCAAACGTTCCCTCTTGAGGAAGCGAATGAGGCTTTGTGTGCCTTAAAGTACGACCGCATTCAAGGCGCAGGTGTATTGGTTGTATCATAGTATTTAAGTTGGCACATTCAGGAATGTGTCTTATTGGTCTTGACATGAAGGTTTCTGTTTGATAGTTCGTAGATATGATAAAAAGATTAACTAATTGTTTTAATAGCAGAAAAAAAAGATGAAGCTTTTTAGGCTATTTCAATAAATAAGAAAAGTTGATATAAGCTAGAATAGGGATCAGGGGTTTTATGTGTCATTTCAATAACTGTATTCATTATTTAAAAATAATATTCTTTAGTTTATTTGCTCTTTTTGGCCCCTTCAATGTATATACACATGCCGATCTAAAACAGGCCATCCTTGACGGAATAAATGTGGACCGTATGTGTCGTAAGAAAGCTCCCCTTAAGGCAGATTCTATTGTTGCCATCGAGAGTCAACATCCGGCTGGTGCTTATTCAAGTGCAATATATGAATATGAAGTGAATAAAATCACGAAAAAGGGAGTTATGGAAAAACGACTTATCATTTGCAAGCAATTTAAAGACGCAAAGCAATTTATAGGTGAAGCGTGGAGACTCCTGTTATTGCGTGATCATTTTAAGAGACAAAAAGATTGGAGATGCACTGATCGACTTCCTTCTGTTGTTCATTTTGTTAAGTATAAGGGATGTACAGGATATACGGATGAGAATAATCAGATACAAAGGTTAGTCTTATTAGAAAAAGCAAAGGGAAAACTTCTCTCTCGGTTATTATACGACTATGCTTTTCAGAATGACAATCGTTTATTTGGGATAAGAATTGGTTCTAATTTGTTTTGGAAAAGAATTGGTTCTAATTTAGCTCAACTTCACCTTACTTTTGGTGAAGTTAAGGAAAGCACCTACATTTCATACACCCATGGGGATTTGCACCCTGGGAATATTTTTGTGGATGGTTTTCGTCTTACTTTTATTGATTATGCAACCTTCGGGTACGAACCAGAGTCAAGTCAACCTATAGTGAAGAAAAATATTTCAACTGACTTGGAAATTATTTTTGGAGATACTTATCAAGACTTCACTGATAGAATCTTTAAAAAACTTAGAGATGACGTTTACAACATCGTCAATTCATTTGCAGAAAATATAAAATATGCATTTTCAGAAATTATGCAGGGTTATATCGATGAATTCGCAGGCAAGGGATTGAATATTAATATTGATGAAAATGGACGAGCAACTCTCACTTCACATCCTGTGAGAAAAATAAATTTAACGTTAGCGCCGGTTTCACAAATTGTTACTAAGGATTCATTTCTTCGAGCAAATCCAAAAACGGTAAAACAAGGTGTTGCAGTCGCTCCTGCTGCTAAACCAGCTGCAACTCCAGTACCTGCCGCTAAGCCAGCTGTACCACCTGCTGCCAGGCCAGCTCCAACACCAGCCGCTAAACCAGTTGCGACTCCAGCGCCTGCCGCTAAACCAGCTGCACCACCTGCTGCCAGGCCAGTTGTGCCAACTCCTGCCGTTAAGCGTTGAAAAGGTGTTGAGATTTTTAGAAGGTTCTTTTTCGGTTAAACCATATATAAACCATATTTTAGAAATGCAATTAAGAAGAGAGAGGGGAAAAAGAGAATAAAGTCAATAAAAACAACCTATTATCCCTGGTGGAGCCAGGGGGAATCGAACCCCCGACCTCTACAATGCCATTGTAGCGCTCTCCCAACTGAGCTATGACCCCTTGAGGATTTAGAGAAATTAATGGCATACTCGCTCACATGCAACAGGAAAATACCATTATAAGTCATTCTGAGGAAGAAACTGCCGTGGTGGCTCGAAGACTGGCCACCAAACTGCGTCCTGGAGACGTGGTTTTATTGCGTGGCGAGCTAGGCGCAGGGAAGTCAATTTTCGCGCGGGCGCTGATTCAAGCCCTCTGCGGAGAGGAAACGATTGTTCCCAGTCCGACTTTTACCCTTGTGCAAACCTATGAAGCCCCTGAATTTACTCTTTGGCATTTTGATCTCTATCGCCTTAACCTCGCTGAGGAGGTTTATGAATTAGGGATTGAAGAGGCCTTGCAGCGTGGTGTATGCCTTATTGAGTGGCCCGACCGTTTGGGGCCTCATTTGCCCAAAACCTATAGGGAAATTGAATTACAATATGGAGGCCAGCATCATGAGCGCCTTATTACCCTTAAAGAGTGAGACCGGTGTTCTTTTTGAAGAACAAGAAAGAGAAAATTTACTTCAGCAGTTTCTTGAAAAAAATGGCCTTGAGGAAGAAGAGCTTTTGCCGCTTCCAGGGGATGCCTCTAAACGTCGCTATTTTTGGTTGTCTCATACCCTTATCATGGATGCAGCGCCACCCCATGAGGATACAAAAGCCTTTGAAAGTATAACGAATTTATCACAAGAAGCAGGACTCACGGTCCCCAAGATTTATGCAGCTGATCACAAGAATGGCTTTATACTTCTTGAGGATTTTGGGGACTTAACTTATCGGAAGGCCCTGGAAGGGGGACATGGGGAGCTCCTTATTTATAAAGAGGCTATTAATGCTTTAGCCCATCTGCACAAGGAGATAAAAAAAAATAAAACGAAGCTTCCCCCCTATGATCTAGACCTCTTCCTGGATCGTGTGAGCCTTTTTACCCAGTGGAGCGATCTACCTTTGTCTCAAGGCGCCAAGG
>JAKFXB010000040.1:0-7500 GCA_021731585.1 Alphaproteobacteria bacterium | reverse complement strand
GCCGAAAATGTAACGGGGCTAAAGCCATACACCGAAGATGCGGGTGTGCAGCTATGCTGCACGCGGTAGCGGAGCGTTCCGTAAGCCTGTGAAGGTGACTCGTAAGGGTTGCTGGAGGTATCGGAAGCGAGAATGCTGACATGAGTAACGTAAAGGAGTGTGAGAGACACTCCCGCCGTAAGTCCAAGGGTTCCTGCGCAAGGGTAATCCGCGCAGGGTTAGCCGGCCCCTAAGGCGAGGACGAAAGTCGTAGTCGATGGGAATCAGGTAAATATTCCTGAGCCAGCTGGTAGTGACGAAGGCCGAAATGTGTTTCCTCTTATTGGATTGAGAGAAGCACGCTAGGACTTCCAGGAAATAGCTCCAGCGCTAAGACCGTACCCGAAACCGACACTGGTGGACGAGTAGAGTATACTCAGGCGCTTGAGAGAATGATGTTGAAGGAACTCGGCAAATTGACCTCGTAACTTCGGGAGAAGAGGTACCTTTTTGAGGGCAACCTTGAAAAGGTGACACAAACTAGGGGGTAGCGACTGTTTACCTAAAACACAGGACTCTGCAAAGATGAAAATCGACGTATAGGGTCTGACGCCTGCCCGGTGCTGGAAGGTTAAAAGGAGAAGTGCAAGCTTTGAATTGAAGCCCCAGTAAACGGCGGCCGTAACTATAACGGTCCTAAGGTAGCGAAATTCCTTGTCGGGTAAGTTCCGACCTGCACGAATGGCGTAACGACTTCCCCGCTGTCTCCAACATCAACTCAGTGAAATTGAATTCTCCGTGAAGATGCGGAGTACCCGTGGTCAGACGGAAAGACCCCGTGCACCTTTACTACAGCTTTGCAGTGGTATTAGGAGCATCATGTGTAGGATAGGTGGGAGCCTTTGAAGCTTTGGCGCTAGCTAGAGTGGAGGCACCCTTGAAATACCACCCTTGATTCTCTTGATATCTAACCGAGATCTGTTATCCAGATCCGGGACCCTGCATGGTGGGTAGTTTGACTGGGGCGGTCGCCTCCTAAAGAGTAACGGAGGCGCGCGATGGTGAGCTCAAGCTGGTCGGAAATCAGCTGTGGAGTGCAATGGCATAAGCTCGCCTGACTGTGAGATCGACAGATCAAACAGAGACGAAAGTCGGTCATAGTGATCCGGTGGTTTCCCTGTGGAAGGGCCATCGCTCAACGAATAAAAGGTACGCCGGGGATAACAGGCTGATCTCCCCCAAGAGTCCACATCGACGGGGAGGTTTGGCACCTCGATGTCGGCTCATCACATCCTGGGGCTGAAGCAGGTCCCAAGGGTTTGGCTGTTCGCCAATTAAAGTGGTACGTGAGCTGGGTTCAGAACGTCGTGAGACAGTTCGGTCCCTATCTGCCATGGGTGTTTAAGAATTGAGAGGATCTGTCCTTAGTACGAGAGGACCGGGATGGACGTACCTCTGGTGTACCAGTTGTGGCGCCTGCTGCAGCGCTGGGTAGCTATGTACGGACGGGATAACCGCTGAAAGCATCTAAGCGGGAAACCCACCTCAAAACTAGTTCTTGCTAAGAGTCGTGGTAGACCACCACGTTGATAGGCCGGGTGTGGAAGAGGCGTAAGTCTTGAAGCTAACCGGTACTAATAACTCAGTAGGCTTGATTCGCATTCAGTTGATCATCAGAATATCAGTATTGTCAGTTGTTTAAATGGATTGCTGCGACCCTTTCAGGGTTTTGCTATGATGAGATTCCTTTGTCATGGCGAAGAACGAAAGCAATGTGGCTATCCATAAAACATAGAATTTCTAAATTGAGTCAGTAAGCTGGTGGGTATGGCGAAGAATCCACAGACGATCCCATCCCGAACTCGACCCTGAAAGTCTTCAGCGCCGATGGTACTGTGGCTTAAGCCACGGGAGAGTAGGTCCCCGCCAGCTTTCTGCTTCAATTTAACAAGCATCTATCAACTAAAAAGTCTTTCTATGACAATGTCCTCAAAAATTCTTTTTATATCGTAATTTTTTTAAAGCCCTCTTTGTAATAAAAACTTAAAAACTCTTGTTAATGTTCAGCTAGAACATTGATGAGCTTGATGAGTAAATGAGATTTTGGGGTAAGTGAGCGCTCGATGAGGAACTGGGTATCGATGAGGAGGGAAGTGACTTGTCTAACTCAGCATTTATTTTCACCAATGTAGACTCAATCCAGTTTCTGCAACTCCAAATACTCGTCGCGAAAGACATAGAATTTCCATTTTGCAGAAAGGGTAGCATCACATCTAGTCCTTTCCACTTGTTTATATCTTTTTCACAGCCAGAAAAATAACTTGATATTTGAGAAAGATCTAATTCTTTCGTAAATGTTAAAATATCATCATCGCAATGCCTTGCCGTTGATAAGGCAACAATTTCATCTTCATGAACCCACGCACCACCACTATCCCCATGAAAGGCCTGGCCACTTAATCGAGGAAGCGGCTTATATAAACCGATATAAGAGTCACCAAGTTGAGGACTGATCCTTATGAGTTCAGAGTGCAAACCAAGTATTCTTGAAGAAAGAGTCCACCTTTCCATACTATCAGTGCTTTGCGCCTTCAGCTCAGAAAGTTCCTTTATCTTCTCTTTAATTTCGAGTTCTCTTGTTTCGTCTCTTTTTGACATACCATAAATTTTAACAAGACCCCTGTGATCATAAAAATGACTTTGCATTCTTGAAGTTTCGTTCGTAGCTGAACCGACATATGTGGTCATACCCCTGCGCAATGGGGTGACTTCCCGAAACACAATATGAGAACTCGCTTTGCCAAAAAGAGGAGAACACCCAAAAACGTTAACTTGTTTCCCAGCTAATGAGTCTTTGTTGCGAGGTTGAGCTTAAAGGGTTTAAACTTCCCAATATCAACAGGTTCTTTTAATAGAATGAACCCGATATCTTGTTCTTTATTTTGATAATCAGAAGGGAAAAAAAGACTTTTGACACCTATTTCTTGAGACTCATTATTCTCATCCATAAATCTGACCGAACAAGATTCAGCCTCCTTACCTTCAATGACGTGAGCGCATGTGATCATTAATCTCCCTTTTAACGATTCAATGCCTACGTCTATAAGATTTGCCGTTCCTGTACCAGTATTCGTGCGAACAAGTGCAACACCCGTTTGATGTTTTCCAAATTCATAATACTCTTCTAAAAGGACATCGCCTTGTCCAAAAATTGAACAAGCGGGATTACTTTTTATTATTAGCACAATTAATGCTAACAATATTTTATGTTTACGCATTTTAACTCCGTTTTTCTATAATTTGGATATAGGTGTAAATTGGTATAATGTCAAACATTTCAGCTAGAGCATCTATGAGCTCGATGAGGAACTGAGCATCGATGAGGAAGGGAGTGAGTTGTCTAACTCAGCGTTTATTTTCACCAATGTAGACTCAATCCACTCTCTGCTGCTCCATATACTTGTAGCGCCATAACCAAAAGAATTTTGGTCATTAGGTTCCATTGATTGAGGTTGAGAGATAATAGCCTCACATTGAGTGAAATACTCTGATATACCTAGAGAAGGAGTTAAGGTTTCTACTTTTTCTTCTTTAAGATTATCCCAGTTTTTATGTACAACTTGTTTTGATACGGCCACAATTTCATCATCAATAACCCATGCACCGCCACTATCTCCATGGTAGACATGACCACTTAATCGAGGTAGAAGACCATAAAACTTTACCTGATATTTACCAAAATCTAAGCTCTTATTTCCATATTTCCCATCATTGATGAATTTCTCCCATTCAGAGATCAGTGTTAATTTATCTAGATCTTCAGTATCTTCAAGTATATCGAGGTGCTCTTGAATGTTGTTCCCATTGTCAAAAAATGTCCAAGAAAGATGTTTGCGAACTTCAATTTTCTTCAATTCAAGTTGTTTCTGGAACAACTTGTTTTTTTCGATAGTCAAGGTCAGCTTGTCTGCATCAGATTGGACATCGTTGATTAAATCATCAAAACGCTTTAATTTTTCTTCAACCTTATGTTTTTTTTCTCTATCGCTTTCTGTAAAGTCTAGTGTTGAATAGCGAACAATACTAACCATCCCTTTACTCGTATAGAAATTACTGATTAGTTCTGATCTATCACTTGTATAATCCGCAACTGTTGTCATGCCTCTACGTAGTAAGGTATCAGTGCTTTCTCTCATCACAACATTCGAGTTGACTTTCCCAAAAATAGGAGTGCACCCGAAGATATTTACTAACTTTCTAGAAAATGACTTGTTTTCGGTTGATAAATTTAGCTTTAATGGTTTGAATTTACTTGTATCTACAGATTGTTTTAAAAGAATGATCCCTATATCGGTGTTTTTATCTCTAAAATTATAAGGAGTAAAAAAATCCTCAATGCCCATCTTTTGCGATTCATTATTTTCATCGATAAATCGTACAAAGGCGCCCTTAGACAATAAGGAGCCGTGAATTACGTGAGCTGCGGTAATTAGCACTCTTCCTTTTAATGCTCCTAAAAGCCCCTTTAATGATGGAATACCGATATCTTCAACATCTATAAGATTTGCTGTTCCCAAAGATGTTTTTACCGTTCCTTGATGCTTTTTTTTTGTCTGGACGGAAGCAACACCCGTTTGATGTCTTCCAAATTCATAATATTCTTGTAAAGGTACATCTGCTGCTCCAAAAATTGAATAGGCTGGATCAAATCTAAAAAATAAGCCAATTAATGATAAAAGTGCTATATTTCTATTCATATTTTCATCTCTTGATTTATAATTAACTAATGTAGTTTTTTTAAAATATAAAATCAATAGTTGTTTGATAAAATGAATTAAAATCCCTTTCGAACTACACTGATTAGCTAGGTATAAGGTGTTTGATTAACGGGAAACGGCTTATCTAACACATATGTTTTTGTATTAATAAATCGTTAGCTGATTTTTTCCCTATTTCGAGGAATCTTAAGTGTAAATGTAGATCCCTTACCTAGGCCTTCACTCATTGCGATGAGGTTTCCCCCCATCTCCAATGCAGCAAGGGCACCTGCATGCAAACCAAAGCCCCTTTCTTCAATTTTTGTTGTAAACCCAAAATTAAAAATTTGTGTTAAAATCAAAATTTTAGGAAGAAATATTGAATTTTGGATAAAATTCTCTAGCACTTTGAAGTAACTCCCATTGTCTCGACAGAAAATAGGAGTCACCTCACAGTCATAATTTAAGAGGGAATAAAGTAGAGAGCTGGATCTGTATCTAAAGAATTTCCGATATCTTTAAACATTGTTTCCATAATTCTTGCTTTTGTGGACTCAAGAAGCTCTTTAATTCGGCTACGAATTCTTTCGCTATTTTCTTTAACAGTCGAATGAGGTAACTTCCTTAGCACCACCATCGCAAGGTTTTTAGCTATAGAACTTTTAATATCTTTTCCTTCGCTAATATCCTCCGCAGTTCTAGTGCAAACTTCGTCTGCGCACTCTATTCCAAGAATTTGAAAGGAACGATTTTTACTTTCTTCGTCTATTGCAGAAAGAGTTCCATTTTTTATTATTAAAGATCGGTTAAGTTCATCCCAAGATTCTTCCATTTGAGAATCTGTCCCTAGTTTTTCTTTTTTGTCTTCTATTTCTTTAATTTGACTCTTAATAGCTTTTTTTTCTTTTCCTAAAGCTTCTTTTCTTGATAATAAATTATGATATTCCTCACGTGTGCTATATTGAAGATATGAGCTTCCAATGCATACTAAGCCAGATCCAATGCTTAATAGATGTTTTTTCTCCCCTGTACGAATTGTCTCAGATGTTCCATGAGTCACCTTACTTGCTCCCCAAAAAAATTTGATAAACAACGCTCCTTTATCTAATAATTTTGACTGTTTTTCATATCCTAAAAAATATAAACAAGTAGATGCAATATCAATACAATCTTTAAGCACCCAGCTTACATCGCAAGAAAGTTTTGAATATTTCGAAACAGTCTCTAAAGAAGATGAGGGACCGCTTGTCTCACCATTTTGATCTTCTTGTCCTTCTTGCTCTTGTAGGTTATTAGCTTGCAAAGCTCGTGCTTTATTATAATAGTATTCAGCTGTTTTGGCTGGTTTTCTAGGCATAAGCCTATCCTCATCAGACATTCCCCTAAGAGAAAGGTTAAAAAAACAGATGTACGATAAAATAAAAAAAAGGAATAAATATAAGTAATTATGTTTTTTCAATGTTTGATAATTATGTTTTGTCATTTCAGTCTCCATTTATAATTTATTGATAAGTCAAAGGGGCAGGTTGTTCATACTTACTCTCAAAGTTTAAAAAACAAATTGATGAACAACCTGAAGCTGAGTTTATGAAAGCATGAAGAGTTAACCTATTCGGAAAATCTTCTTAAGAGCGTGATTAAGGAAAATATACTTAGGTCTTTAACCGAGGATAGAAATAGGTTAGCTTAGGAGAAACATTAAAAACAGAGGCTCTTTTAAGAAGGAATTGTTTAAAAATTGTATGCAAGCAAGCAATCTCCTTTTTCCTCAAGAAATTTATTCTGCGCAATTGACGGCTCTCAACGGTATTAAACTGTCTAAAAGAGAGATAGACATTATCTCCTGTATTCTTAATGGGCGCTCTGCCAAAGGGATTGCCTATCTTTTATCCATTGCTCCTAAAACAGTAGAAACTCACACTTATAATGTGATGAAAAAATTAGATTGTCCTTCACGAGAAAGACTTATCTCCCTCGTCGAAAGATCGGAGAAACTTCTTCTTCTTAAGAGATATTACCTCAGATTATTGAGTCATTTAGCTTTCGAACAAACTTTAAAAAACATTTCTGAGCTAGGCAGTAATGAAGAAAAGAGTTGTGTAATTGTTTGTTGGAAGGAAGAGGCGACGATTGCTCTTCTTTCTCAGATTAAAGCTCATTTGGAATTAGCAGGCGTTAAAGCTTCTTTGGAGGTTATGGAAAATGGAGAGTCTTTATTATATTTAACCTCTAAAAAACAATTATCCTATTGTACGCTCTATGCTCTTCCTAAAAAGTGGGCAGAGGAAAGAGAAAATTTCACCTCTTTTTTTAAAAAAATATCTTCCTCCTCATCTAATATTTTATTCCTTGATTTTGACAAAGAGACGCTTAGTGATATCTCCCCCTTCGTAGATGAGAATAGATATGTAAATTTTTCAGAAAAAGAAGAGTATTATTTTTCTGTTTTTACCCTTTTGAAGAGACTCTTTCCTCAGAGAAACTTTGATCCTCTTATAGAGGAATTTAAGAAAAAACATCAATTTATGAGTCATTCTTCTGAAGTGTCTTCCCCTTCGCATCAATCAATCTCGCAAAAAGGACTCACTTTTTCTCATCTAACGAAATCTCTAAAACAAGGAAGATGGTTCCTTGCTGCTCTGTTGCTTGTATGTGGTGGAGTACTTATGTATCAAGGTCTAAAAGAGAAGGCCCCCCTACAAAATCACTTTCAGCTCCCTGAAATACCCATAGAGACAGAAATTCGTTCTGATCTTAATCTTCC
>JAKFXB010000039.1 GCA_021731585.1 Alphaproteobacteria bacterium | reverse complement strand
TTGCAGGGAGGGCCTCAGCGTGAGGCCCTCCCTGCAATGTGCGGTGATACTTAAACATGTGGATGAAAAAACCCGTTCAAAAACCTCTATCAATGAGTTACTCCGCTAATGGATCCTATTAAACTCAGCCAAGATCTTATTCGTTGCCCCAGCATTACTCCTCACAATGCAGGCGCTCTTGAAATTGTGGAAAAACACTTGACCTCTCTTGGCTTTACTTGTGAGCGTCTTGACTTTGAAGGCATTGCGAATCTTTATGCTCAAAAATGCGCCGGGCGTCCGCGCCTTTGCTTTGCAGGGCACACGGATGTGGTCCCTGTGGGGGCTGAAAATCTTTGGACCGAAAGCCCTTTTGCAGGAACAATTAGGGACGGGCAGCTCTGGGGCCGAGGCGCCACCGACATGAAGTGTGCCATCGCCGCTTTCCTGTCCGCCCTCGCCGATTTTAAAACAGAGGTTCCCCTTAGTCTTTTAATTACAGGTGATGAGGAAGGAGAGGCCCTCCATGGAACACAACGCCTACTTCCCCTGTTAGCCGAGCGCAATCTTATCCCCGACCTTTGCCTGATTGGAGAGCCAACGGCCTTAAATACGATTGGGGACACCCTCAAAATTGGGCGACGAGGGAGTATCACGGGGCAACTCACATGCTTTGGCAAGCAAGGTCATATTGCCTACCCTCAAAATACGGATAACCCTATTCCACGCCTCATGGCTTGTCTGCAAGAACTCTATGCTTATCCTTTTGATGAAGGGACAGAGGTATTTGAACCTACGCGCTTTGAAACAACTTCCATCGATGTGGGAAATTTAGCCACCAATATCATTCCTCAAAAAGTGGAGGCACGATTTGGCATTCGCATAAACACACTTCAAAAGGCGGAAAACCTTTGTGATATTATTAAATCCCTTTGTCACAAAATAGCTGGGAAGCACGATCTATGCCTCACCATCCACGGAAATGCTTATCTCACAGAAGACAAAGAGAAAATTCATCTCGTTCAAAAGGCCATTGAAAAAGTAACCGGCACCCTCCCTGCCATAAGCACAACGGGCGGCACCACTGATGGACGTTTCATAAGTGTATATTGCCCCGTCATTGAGTGCGGCCTCCTTGAAAAAACCATGCATCAGGTTGATGAACATGTTGCTCTTAAGGATATTCATCAATTGAAGGATATCTATCTCTCAATTCTTCGTGACTTCTTGCCAGATTCATCAACTTCTGGTAGGGAGAACTTAACAGATTAAAAGGAGCCGCTATGAGTTGGTTTACAACCTTCGTACGACCAAAAATTAATGCTCTTATGCCAAAGAAGGACACCCCTGATAATCTTTGGGATAAATGTACCCAGTGTGAGCAAATGATCTTCCATAAGGAGTTGATCAATAATTTATATGTTTGCCATCATTGCAACTATCATATGCGCATGCCTGTAAAAATGCGTCTTGAATGCCTTTTTGATGGGAGAGAGTATACGCACGTTTCTGTTCCCTCCGTCCCCCTTGATCCTCTTAAATTCAAAGATTCAAAGAAATATACGGATCGCTTAAAAACAGCCCGCACGGCCACAGGTGAAGAGGATGCGATTCTTGTTGCCGAAGGCACCATTGGGGGGCACCCCATCGTTATTGCAGCCTTTAACTTTTCCTTTATTGGAGGATCGATGGGAATGGCTGTAGGAGAAGGCCTTGTCAAAGGCGCCGAGCGTGCAGTTGAGTTAAAAGCAGCTTACATCACTATTCCCTCTTCAGGGGGCGCACGGATGCAAGAAGGCATTCTCTCTCTCATGCAAATGCCTCGTTCGGTTATTGCTGTTGAAAGGGTCAAAGAAGCCGGCCTTCCCTATATTCCCCTTTTGGTCAATCCCACAACGGGCGGCGTTGCGGCCTCCTTTGCCATGCTGGGGGATATTGCGATTGCTGAACCCGATGCAGTTATTGGATTTACGGGGGCGCGCGTTCTTCAAGAAACCATTCGTCAAGAACTACCTCCCGGCTTTCAAAGTGCTGAATTTCAATTGGAGCATGGGATGGTGGATATGGTCACGCCGCGAAAAGAAGTGCGTCAAAAGCTGATTGATATTTTGAGCATAGTGATGAGCAAGGGGATAAAATCCTTCTAAGAGGTTAAAATGCGCCCTACAGGTAAACCGAAAGATCCCCGCTTTTCATCGGGCCCCACGAAAAAAAGGCCCGGCTGGTCCAGTCAATCGTTAAATATTGCCTCCTTAGGGCGCTCCCACCGTTCGTCCTATTGCCTTGAGAGAATTCACCATCTGACGGGCCTGATGCGTCACCTTTTAGAAATTCCAGAAAATTATCAAATCGCCATTATTCCAGGATCCTGTTCTGCTGCGATGGAAACAGCACTGTGGTCCTTTTTAGGCCCTCGGCCTGTGGACATCGTTACTTTCGATGTCTTTGGAGATCTTTGGGCTTATGACATACTCCATGAGCTAAAACTCCAAAACACCCATATCTTGGAAGCGCCCGTCGGGCACCTTCCTGATCTTTCTAAAGTTCACCCCGCCCACGATCTGGTCTTTACTTGGAATGGCACCGCGGCAGGCGTTGTCATTCCCCACGCCGATTGGCTTCATCCTCATAGGGAAGGGCTTGTCCTTTGTGATGCCATTTCAGCTGTTTTTGCCATGTCCTTTCCTTGGGAAAAAATGGATGCCGTGGCTTTCTCTTGGCAAAAAGGATTAGGAGGAGAAGCCGCCCATGGCATGCTTGTTTTAAGTCCAAAGGCCATTGAACGCTTAAATACCTATACGCCGCCGTGGCCAATACCTCGCATTTTTCGCCTCACAAAAGAGGGAAAATTTTCTCAAAATATCTTCCAAGGTTATACCATTAACACCCCTTCCATGCTCTGCATTGAAGACTGTATTGATGCCCTTTCTTGGGGGATGAGCCTCGGAGGACTTCCCACCCTTATTGCTCGGTCACGCTATAATTTACAGGTTGTTGAAGAATGGGTCGCGGAAACACCCTGGATTGAGTTTTTGGCACATGACCCCAGAACACGGTCCTCAACTTCCATCTGTTTGCGTTTTATTGAGGCTCCCGACGATTGGGAGCTTCCTAAAGCTATTGCGGCTCTTTTAGAAAAAGAAGGCGTTGCATTTGATATTCTAGGCCATACAAGTTCTGTCCCTCATCTTCGCTTATGGGGTGGCCCTACCATTGAACCTTCCGATATGAAAGCTCTTTTGCCCTGGATTACATGGGCCCACAAAGAAGTGACTTAGATGGAATTTAAAACCCCTCTTATTCGTGGCCATCTCGTCAAACGCTACAAACGGTTTCTAGCGGATATTGAACTTGAAGAGGGTGCCCTTATCACAGCCCACTGCCCTAACTCTGGCGCTATGCAGGGACTCAGCGATCCTGGAACGCCTGTTTGGGTATCACTCTCACCAAACCCAACACGAAAGCTTCCCTACACGTGGGAAATGGCGGAAGTGAATTCCACCTATGTGGGAGCTAATACGTCTCATCCTAATTTCCTTGTCACTGAAGCTCTTCAGTCAGGGTTTATTCCCGAACTCCAAGACTTTGAAGAGTTAAAACGAGAGGTTTCCTATGGAAAGAATTCTCGGATTGATATTTTACTGACCCATTCTTCAGGCCAGCTAACTTACATCGAAGTCAAAAATGTCCACCTCAAAAGAGACAATAGGGCTGCCTTTCCCAGCTCTGTCACTGCGCGTGGCGCCAAGCATATGCGCGAGCTTGTTGATATGGTGTCGGGCGGCCATCAAGCCTATATTGTTTATGTGGTTCAGCGAAATGATTGCAACGCCTTTGAAATTGCAGGGGACATTGACCCTCATTATCAAGAAGAGACCCTAAAAGCCTTTGAAAAGGGAGTAAAACCTCTTGTCTATGCTTGCGAAGTTTCCCCTAAAGGGATTACACTGGCCCATTCCTTAATCTTTAACTATGAATAACATGTACAATGATTTGAGTAATATAAAAATTCACTCCCCCGGCGATTTTGAAGGCATGCAAAAAGCAGGTCATCTGGCAGCGCGAACCCTTGATTTCATTGAACCCCATATCAAGGAAGGGGTCACGACCCAAGAGCTGAATGACTTGTGCCATGACTTTATCATTAGTCACAAAGCTATCCCCGCTCCTTTGAACTACAAAGGTTTTCCTAAATCAATTTGTACTTCTGTTAATCATGTGGTCTGCCACGGCATTCCTGGGCCTAAAAAACTTGAAAAAGGAGATATTCTCAATATTGATATTACGGTCATTTTGGATGGCTGGTATGGGGATACAAGCCGGATGTATGCCATCGGAAAAGTCTCTGTCCTCGCTCAAAAGCTTATCGATACAACTTATGAAGCCATGATGCGCGGCATTGAAGTGATTCGTCCGGGCGCTCATTTGGGGGATATTGGCCATGCCATTCAAAGTTTTGCGGAATCAAAAGGTTTTTCCATCGTGAGGGATTTTTGTGGTCATGGATTAGGAAAGGTCTTTCATACCGCTCCCAACGTTCTGCACTATGGAAAACCACATACGGGGCTTGAGCTCCAGGAAGGGATGTTCTTCACCGTTGAACCCATGATTAATGCAGGTAAGTATGATATCAAGATTTTAGGCGATGGTTGGACAGCCGTCACCCGAGACAAGTCCCTTTCTGCTCAATTTGAGCACAGCCTTGGCGTTACCTCAACGGGCTACGAGATCTTTACCTTATGACAGACCATAACGGGCACCGCAGTCGCTTACGAGAGCGCTTTCTAAAAGGGGGAGAAAAGGCGACTCCTGATTATGAAATTATTGAACTCCTTCTTTTCGGCGTCATCCCACGGGGAGATGTCAAACCTCTTGCCAAAACTCTTTTGAAAGAATGCGGAAGCCTTTCAGGGTTGCTTCAAGCGGATCCTCAAAAATTAAAATCAATTCCCGGCGTTGGGGACGCCACCATAGCAACCCTTAAAGCCGTTCATGAAGCTAGCTGCCGATTGGTACGGGAAGAAGCCAGCCAAAACACCATTTTTGACACATGGAACACCGTCATTGAATATTGCCGGGCTCGTATGTCTCACTTGACTATAGAGCAATTTCGCTTGCTGTTTCTTGACCAAAAAAATAAAATCATTGCCGATGAAGTTCAGCAACAAGGCACCATTAATATAACCCCTGTGTTTCCTCGCGAAGTAGTCAAACGAACCCTTGAGCTTGGCGCCTCCAGCCTAATCATGGTACATAACCATCCCAGCGGTGATCCCACCCCTTCCAAAGCGGACATCGACATTACCAAACGGGTCATGAAGGCTGCCAAAGAGCTGGATATTAATGTCTTAGACCATATTATCATTGGCAAGTTCGGCCACACCTCTTTGCGCGATAAGCGATTGATTTAAAGTTACTAATTTCAACTGCGAGGGTTTAAATGGATTAAATTCGCTCTTAAAGAGCTCTTATTTTCAGGTTAGGCAACTAAAATGAAAAATGGACAACCCTTTTTAATGTACATACCTCACACTTTTTTTCTCGTTCTCTATAAATAATTGCTTTATAAAATGAAGGATAGTTCTCGAAAAAATTCTTTGATTATAATCCAAAAGCAATTTTTAAATTGATTTAAAAAATATATTACTATATGTATATCAAATTATATTTTTTGCATCATCTTAAAATGTAATTATTGTTAATAATATTTTTATTAAGGAGCATTTTTATGAAAAAGAAAATTTTATTATCTACATTTTTTATGGCTTTATTTTCTATAAATTCAGCATTTTCTATGAAAACAGACGATTTAGAAGAAAAAGAAATTTCTTTTAAAGTTCGTTATTATAATAACACCCTCTCTGACAGGAAAAAATTTGACGGTGTAAGCTTTACTTTAAGCTGCAGTGATGGAGAGAAAGAAGAAGTAATGGGACGCTTTGCTTTTAATGTCGGCGCTGAAGTTCCTGTTTCTCCTGGGGTTATCACATACAGTCACGGAGAAAGCGAAATGGCAAAAGCTTCTCTCTCTCTTAATCAGAAGAAACCTTGGGAAGTAAGGCTATACCCTGAAGGAGACAATGATTTAAAAACTTTATATACTCCTGACGGAGTGTCTAATTCCATGAAATATTACAATGATCCCGCTGTTTTTTCTCCAGATGACTTCGCTACGTATTCATTTTTAAGAGTCGACCTTCACGTAACCGAAAATCCGATGATGAGCGGCGACATTAGCGCATCACACTCTGTCTCAATAAGCGGATTTTAATACATTAATATGTTAGCTCATGGGTATAGCGACAAAGCCCATGCCCATGAGTTTTTCTTACATTTCTCCCATTTTCAAAAATAGTGATGCCTTGAGCTCATTTTTTGTTATCATATTCATTCCTTCTGTTGATATAAATTTACCAAAAGACTATGATTTCTCGAAATGAAATGGAGAGTATATTCAGGTGTTTTCAGCCTTTGAAAGATTTGTAGCCTTTCGCTATTTAAGAGCCCGCCGTCAAGAAGGGTTCATTTCAGTAACGGCCTGGTTTTCCTTTCTGGGGATTGCTCTTGGGGTTGCAGCCCTGATTATTGTCATGTCGGTGATGAATGGCTTTCGCCATGAACTCCTCACCCGCATTATTGGCATGAATGGACATTTGGCCATTTATAGTCATAGCCAATCACCCCCCTTGACTGATTATGAGGCTTTGACTGCAAAGATAAAGCTACTCCCTGGTATTACAGGTGCCAATCCCATCGTGGAAGAGCAAGCCTTGGCCACCGCCCACGGAAAGGCTACCGGAGTTGTGATTCATGGTATAACCACCGCTGATTTAGAGTCACGCAAAGCCATTGTTGACAACCTTATCCGCGGCCAGTTCAGGTTTTTTGATCGTCCCAACAGTGCACTTATTGGAAAACGTCTCGCTGAAAAGTTAGGCCTTATTCTCGGTGATAAAATCACCCTTGTCTCTCCCGAAGGCAATGCTACTGCTTTTGGTACCATGCCGCGCAGCCGAACTTTTGAAATTGCCGGCATTTTTGATGCGGGCATGATTCAATATGATTCAACTTTTGTTTTTATCCCCCTTGAAGCGGCACAGAAATTTTATCAACTTGGTGATGGGGTCACTCGAATTGAAATCTTTACAGAAAACCCTGAAAACATTGCCCATTATAAGCAAGAACTCCAACCTTTGATGATGGGGAAAAATCTTCGCCTTTTTGATTGGCAGCAAACCAACAAAGAGTTTTTCAGCACCATTAATGTAGAACGCAATGTGATGTTTATCATTCTGACCCTTATCATCATTGTGGCCTCCTTTAATGTAATTTCCACCTTGATTATGCTGGTGAAAGACAAGGGGCGCGACATCGCAATTTTGCGCACCATGGGCGCAACTCAAGGCATGATCATGCGTGTTTTCTTTATTGCTGGGTCCACCATTGGCACGGTTGGTGCCTTAATTGGAGCTGTGGGGGGCCTTCTCTTTTCCTGGAATATAGACACCATTAAAAAGGGGGTTGAATTCCTTTTAGGGACGGAGCTTTTTCGCGCTGAAATTTATTTCCTTTCAAAACTACCGGCCCGAGTTGATCCCAAGGAAGTGTTTTTGGTTCTCTTTATTGCCCTGCTCTTAACCTTCCTCGCTTCTCTCTATCCCGCATGGCGGGCCTCCCGCCTCGATCCTGTGGAGGCTTTGCGCTATGAATAAAACACCCCTTCTCTCTCTGAAATCACTCAAACGTACCTTTCATCAAGGAACTCAATCTTTGCACATCCTAAAAGGCATTGATCTTGATCTTTATCCCGGAGAAATCGTCGCCCTTGTGGGCCCTTCCGGGTCAGGAAAATCCACTTTATTGCAAACGGCCGGCCTTTTAGAAAAAGCGGATGAGGGCGATGTCATTATTGAGGATAAAAAATGTGCCCACCTGAATGACCGTGATCGCACCCAAATCCGCCGAGATGTGCTGGGCTTTGTCTATCAATTCCATCATCTTTTGCCCGAATTCAGTGCGGAGGAAAATATCATTCTCCCTCAAATGATTGCAGGCCAATCTTTTTCCAACGCTCGGGAGCGCGCCCATGGCTTGCTGAAAGAAGTGGGCCTTGTGAACCGAGCCTCTCACCGCCCGGCGCGCCTTTCTGGCGGTGAGCAGCAGCGCGTTGCCATCGTAAGGGCGTTGGCCAACCAGCCTAAAATACTCCTCGCCGATGAGCCCACAGGAAACCTGGATGAGACGACTGCAGACGCTGTCTTTGAAAAGCTGATTGAACTGGTGCGCAAAGAAAACCTTACAGCCCTCATTGCCACCCATAACATGGACTTGGCTAAACGCATGGACCGCACCCTTATTCTTCATGAAGGGCTTCTTTTAAAGAGCTAAATGTCTTATCTTCTTGTTTTATACTGATTCTCTCATATTGACATTTTTCACCACTGCTTTTAATAAATAAGATAAATGAATAATACAATGGAAGAATAATGACTTTATTGCACCTTAGTTCTTATTCTTTTTGGGAGCGTAATCAATGACAACCATCGCCATTAATCAAAACCTACAAGGTACAATCTCAAAAGATCCAACGTCTAAAGTTTTTTTATCTGCCTATATTTGCAACATGCTAGAGATGTATGATTTTCTTATCACAGGAATGATGTTTCCTTATATTTCCCAGTTATTTTTCCCCTTGGAGGATAAAATTTCTGTCCTCTTGGCGGGCTCTCTGACCTTTCTAGTTGGCTTTCTTATGATGCCACTTGGCGGCATCCTTTTTGGTTATATCGGCGATAGATATGGTCGCAAACGCGCGCTTCTTATAAGCATTTCAGGAATGACTCTCGCAACCGTTAGTATTGGGCTTCTCCCCACCTATAACGCCATTTTCTTTTTGTCCCCCATTTTCTTTGTATTTTTAAGACTTATTCAAGGGTTATGTCTTGGAGGAGAAAAGCAAGGTGCAAGCATTTTTACTCTCGAGCATTATAAAGGTATCCGCCCTGGAACGCGCGGAGCATTACTAGCAACATCAAACGGCATGGCAGCCCTTGTTGCCTTTTTTATAAGTTTAATTGCAACATCCTATCTTTCCTCACAAGAAGGCTGGAGATTCTGCTATCTCTTCGGAGGAAGCTTGGGAATTGTGGGTCTCTATCTTCGATTTTTTATTAATGAATCCCCAGCTTTTCTTCAGTATTCTTCTGAGAAAACCGTTGAGAAAAGCGTTCCGCTTATCAGCGTTTTGAAAAACAGAAAGCTCAACGTTATGAACGCTTTTTTGGGCACAGGGGTTCTTGTTTGTTTAACCTATACAGGCTTTACATTTGTAAATCTTTTCCTTACCCAATTTTTAAATTTCTCCTCCACCTTCTCTCTTTCCTGTGCAGCTTCAGGAACAATCATAGGGATGGTTGCCGTTTGTTTTGCTGGAAGGCTTTGTGATCGTTTTGGCCTATATACTGTACTCCAACTTTCTCTGCTTATTCTCTTAGTCACTATTTTTCCGATTCATTGGCTTTTAGCTTCAGGAAGTACTGCAGGAATATTTCTTTCTCTCCTTCTTCTAGCTCTTCCTACGGGTGGCTTTGCCGGATGCATCCCCCACCTAATCGCAAGTTCCTTTCCTCCCCAGGAACGCTATACTGGATCTGCCTTTAGCAATAATTTAGCGCAAGCCTTCTTAGGAGGTGTCCAACCTTTTCTTGCAATTTATTTGATCAAAGTAACTGATGTGTTATGGTCTCCAGCGATCTATACATTCTTATTAGCAGCTACTTATTTTTTGTTTTTACAAGCGTTTGGAAAAAAACTAACTTGTTTTGATTATATAGGTAAGGAGTCACAAAAATGAGCAATCCCAAAACCTTTAAAAATTCAGGCATGGAAATTACCTTGAGGAAGGATTTTTATGATACCTTTGCTGAACAGCTGAAAAAAATTACATCAGAGACAGAAGTCAGCTATATCGGTCATAATATCATCAAAAATTATCGCGAGCCAGGGCACAAAATAAGCACCTTCTGTAACCATGAGGCCTGGCATGATTTATACTGGGACAAATATCTACACCATGATCCCATGGAAAAAGTCGTTCATGAAACTTTAAGAAAGAGTAATTTTGCCGTCGTTTCCTGGGAAATTGGTCAAAATCAAAGTGAGTGCGGGCAAGAAAGGGCGAAACTATTAAAGGTCAAAGACGGCGTTTTCTTTTCCTTTAAAAGACCTGATAATTTTTTTGAAACTTTTATTATCGGCTGGGACACCTTAAATACAGATAAATTAGACGTAGATTATATTCTTCAGTTAACCTCTCTCCTCAAACCTATTCGAGATCACCACTGGGAAGTTCTTAATAATGGTTAAGATTTTTTACTCTCTAAACCGCCTCATAAAAGTAACCGGAGCAACGCTTAAAGGCTCATGCTCCAGAAGAAGCAAGTGGTTTTCTGTGCTTTGATTCATCGAAAGCAAAAGGATAAGATCCTTTTGCAAGAAAAGTTGACGCACCAAAAATTGATTTTTCTCCGTTTCCACAATGCAAATATTCCCGTGTTCTTTGAGATAGAATTCCGGAGAGATTATGGGCCCTCCTACATAATCTCCAATGCGTAAAAAAGGAGACATTGTCTCGTCGCGCATCAAGGTTAAAAGCATCTCCGGATGAGCTTTTTTAAAAGATTCAATTTCCTTATAAATAAGGAATTGATTGGTTATATCAAAAGGCTCATCTTTTCTTTCATCAAATGATGATGAAGGTGTCAAAAGATAGGGAGTATCTCCTCTTCCCTCTAAGAGCCAATCCTTTGTACAAATAAGGCCTTCTGCAGCCAGTAGACTTATAATCTTATGAACATTTTTTTCTGAGATGGGAGAGGTACCCGATTCCCAATTTGAAAGAGATCCAATACTTATTTTATGAGCATCTCCTAGCTCCTTCAACGTCTTTTTAAGCATACTTCTACATTGCTTCAAACGATTTGCTCTGTTCATAAGACTCTCAATAATTCAAAAAATGAAACCAGTTTTCAAAAACTAAATTTTTTTATAGACAAAATAGTTCCCTAGCACTATCCTACAAGTGGCCCAAAATTGAGTTTTAAGAGTTTAGTGGTTCTCAAAAATCTAAGGCCTCCATTGGAGAGGGTTCAGTCACCCTCTCCACCTTTTTATAGGACTTATCCTAAATTATACACCGGCAATAGAAGGTCCTTCAAAGGTTGGTAGAACGCTTGGTTGGCCACCAAAACCGAGCCTGTCCCCAAGATATCATCGCCCCCTTGAAGATCACAAGTATAGCCGCCTGCTTCCCGCACCAACACAATGCCAGCGGCCATATCCCAAGGTTTAAGCGGACGCTCCCAGTAGCCATCGAACCGTCCTGCAGCTACATAGGCAAGGTCCAGAGAGGCGACTCCGAAACGACGCACACCTGCAACCAAAGGCATAATGTTTTCTATGGATTTTTGAAATTCAACTCTAGTTTTGGCATCGTGCAAAGCAAAAGGAATGGCTGTCGCAAAAAGAGCTTCCGACAGATGATGGCGACCCGACACACGCAGGCGCCTGTCATTGAGAAAGGCACCACCGCCCTTTTCCGCATAAAACATTTCATCCTTGATGGGGTCATAAACTACACCCGCAATCACCTCATCCCCCTTTTGAAGGCCAATGGAGATAGCAAAATGGGGAATACCGTGAAGGAAATTAGTGGTCCCATCCAGAGGATCAATGATCCAGGTATGTTCATCACCTTCTTTTTTCCCGCTTTCTTCCATAAGAAACCCATAGGAAGGGCGCGCTTTTTTAAGTTCTTTATAAAGGGTATCCTCTGCTTTTTTATCCGCTGTTGAAACAAAGTCACCGGGACCTTTTCGAGAAACTTGAAGATGTTCAACTTCGCCAAAATCGCGAACAAGGTCTCTTGCGGCTTTAAAGGCCGCATTACACATAACATTTAAATGCGGAGAGCGCGACATGAGCCGCAATTGATGTGCCATGAAATTTATTCCTTTGCCCGCTCCATATAGGAGCCGTCAGCAGTGTTAACAACAACTTTTGTCCCTGCCCCAATATGAGGAGGAACCATAATACGAACACCATTTTCTAAAATGGCAGGTTTATAGGAAGAGGACGCCGTTTGTCCTTTCACAACGGGCTCCGCTTCAACAATTTCCATTACAACTGTCTCGGGTAACTCGGCTCCCACAGTATCTCCCTCATAGGACACTACAGTAATGATCATGCCGTCTTTCAAGAACGGGAGGGAGTCACCGAGTAAGTCTTTAGAAAGATGGATTTGCTCAAAGGTTTCCTGATCCATAAGAGCCACCGCATCCCCCTCTTCATAAAGATATTGGTACTCTTTCTCATCCAGGCGAACCCTTTCAACGGATTCACTGGAGCGAAACCGTTCATTCAATTTTGTGCCATCACGGATATCCTTTAATTCCACTTGAAGATATGCCCCGCCCTTGCCGGGTTGAGTGTGTTGGGTTTTGACAGCAACCCACAAACGGTTGTTGTGTTGGATGATATTTCCTGGCCGGATGGCATTTCCATTAATTTTCATAAATATTAATCCTTAAAGTTTCCCTTGATAAATTTTTACAAGCGTATCGAGCATTTCCATAGCCTCTTTATAAGGCCGGCGGAAAGCATTGCGTCCAATAATGGATCCATTTCCTCCCCCCTCACGAATGGCGCGAGCATCGTCAAACACACCCTTCAGATCCTTAGCAATTCCTCCTGAAAACACCACAAGACGGCGCCCGTTAAAACAGGATTGCACCACGTGATGGACTCGGGCTTTCAGAGTGTCCCGCTCAACTTTATGGGCAATATATTCTTTCTTGGCTTCAGCATTTTCCAGGTAGTCAGTGGGAAGCTTCACCTTAATGATATGAGCCCCCATGAGAGCGGCTATATGAGCACCATAGGCAATGGTATCAAGGGCGGTTTCTCCCTCCTTTGACATATTGCCGCGGGCATAGGACCACACAACCACAGCCAGCCCACACGCTTTGGCTTCCTCAGAAAGTTCTCTTAATTCTTCAAGCATCTCCAGGATGGTATTGGATCCAGGATAAATGGTAAACCCAATGGCCGAACATCCCAAACGCAGGGCGTCTTGAACGGATCCGGTCACTGCTTGACCCGCCTCATCTCCACTCGGCAAAAGACTGATGGAGCTGTTGATTTTCAAAATAGTGGGAATAGCACCAGCAAAGCTATCCGCCCCAGCTTCCAGCATCCCCAAAGGGGCTGCATAAGCTGAAAGATCCGCATCCACCGCCATTTTATAATGATAGAGGGGATCATAAGCTTCAGGATTAATAGAAAAACTGCGCCCCGGTCCATGCTCAAATCCTTGGTCCACGGGAAGAATAATCATTTTTCCCGTCCCTGCCAAACGACCCTGCATTAAGATACGGGCAAGATTAGCTTTGGTTCCTGGACAATCGCTTTCATAATTTGCGAGAATTTTTTTGACTTTTTGAGATATTTTCATGAATGGATCCATCGCTCTAAAGATATTCCTTATCCTTAAAGGAATTTCGCCATTTTTGCAATCCGTTGCGGAGGAAAAATTTTAAAGAAGAGGAGGTATCCTAAAGCCCCCCTCCGTTGACTTCCAAAGGCGTCACGTTTAAGGTTCAGTTTATGCTGGATGTGCGAAATATTTCATTCCCCCCTCTCTTTTCAGATCTCTCGTTTTCCCTTTCAAAACAAGAGATGCTATTGGTTCGCGGGACAAATGGAGCAGGAAAATCAACCCTTCTCCGCATGGTAGCAGGGCTCATTCCCCCTCCGCCGGGAGTTTTATTTTGGGAAGGCCAAAGGATCCAGCTTTCTACCTATCAGCAGAACCTTCTTTACAGTGGCCACTCGCTGGGGCTTCATCCGGAAGCCCTTTTAAAGGATCAAGTCAACCTATGGCACTATCACTATCGGGTTGAAAAAAAGGCCATAGAGAAAGCACTCCATATCTGGGGGGTTGCATCATTTGACAATCAAAAAACTGCGCACCTCTCCCAAGGACAGCAAAAACGCCTCAGCTTAAGTCGTCTCCACTGGCTTGCGCGCCCCTTATGGATACTGGATGAACCCCACACTAATCTCGATGCCGAGGGGCGGAAAATTTTTGAGGACGCTCTCGCCCATCACCTAAAAAATGAAGGTCTAGCTATACTCGCAAGCCATGAAAAACTCTCAGGAATTCGAGAGGTTTTCTTATGATTTTGAGAGAGCTCTATAATGCTTATCTTCACAAGGGAAGCCTTTTATCCACCTTTGCTTTTTTCGCCCTCGCCCTTTTTTGCGTCTCCTTGACCATGGGACCCAATGAAACTCTTTTAAGGCAAACCGCGCCGGGATTGATTTGGATTTTGGCCATTCTCACCATTTTTTTCTCCACCCCCCTTCTTTTAAAAAAGGAAGCACAATGCGGCCTTTTGGATGAAATCCTGCTGCATCCTTCTCTGACTTCAACTTATCTTTTGTCTAAAGTCACAGCTGAATACATTTTCATCGGCCTTCCTTTGGCCTTGATGAGTTTCATCTTCTCCCCTCTTTTCACTCTTTCGTCAGGAGAAACACTTGCACTCCTTTTAACCCTTCTTATTGGATTTCCTGCTTTGAGTGCTCTGGGAATTTTGGGAAGTCTCCTGACCCTCAACACCCAAGGCGGCGGCCTTCTTCTCTCTCTTATCATTCTGCCTTTGGCCCTGCCCCTTCTTATTTTTGGACTTTCGGTGATGGAAATAACGCGATTAGGGCTTGATTCTTTTCCTTCTTTCTGCCTCCTTATGGGAAGTTCTCTCTTCCTCTTGATCCTTAGCATAACAGCAGGAAGTTGGGCCCTTCCCTTTGCAGCGGAGCGTTAAGATGAAATTCACTTTGGCCAGACCCCGTTACTTTCTTAAGGTCACAAATTTTCTATTCCCTATTGCTCTTGTACTGTGCATGTTTTGCTTTGCAGCAGGCCTTTATTCCGCACTTATCACCTCACCCCCTGACTATCAACAGGGAGACGCCATGCGCATCATGTACATTCATGTACCGGCCTCTTGGATGGCGCTTTTTTGTTACGGTGCTTTGGCAGTTTTCAGTCTTTTTGTTTTAGTCTGGCGCCATCCGTTTGCGGAAATTTTGGCCATCAGTGTGGCTCCCATCGGCGCTCTTTTTACAGGACTTAGCCTTGTCACTGGCTCTCTCTGGGGAAAGCCCATGTGGGGAACTTACTGGGTGTGGGACGCACGCCTCACCTCCGTCCTTGTTCTTCTTTTTCTTTATGCAGGCTATTGGGCCCTTTATAAAGCCTATGCCCATTCTGCCCAAGGCATAAGGGCGGCCTCTCTTTTAGCCCTCATTGGTGTGATTAATCTTCCCATCATTAAGGGGTCTGTTGATTGGTGGAACACTCTTCATCAACCGGCTAGTATAACAAAATTTGGAGGCCCGTCTATCCATCCCAGCATGCTTCTTCCCCTTGGTCTTATGACCGCAGCATACGGTTTTTACTTTCTCGTGCTCTTCATCATACGGGCCCATACCGAGCTTAACAAACGCAAGCTTCTTGTTCAGAAGGGTCTCTCATGAACTGGGACACACCCTATCTTTTTTATATCCTCAGCACCTATGGATTTACCCTTTTCAGCCTAAGTGCATTTTTATGGTGGAGTTATAGGAATTCAAAAAAATGAAACCAAAGCATCAGCGCTTTCTCATCATTTTTCTAGGACTTGTGGGCCTTGGAACTGCTATTTTTCTTGTTTCAATTGCTTTTCGGGACAATCTTGTTTTCTTTTACACTCCCACTGATTTAAGCCAGAAAAAAATTCACCCTGAACAGCGCCTTCGGGTAGGAGGGCTGGTTGAAAAAAACTCCTTAAGGCAACACGACCAAAAGGTTACTTTTCATATTACGGATCATGCAACAGTTTTAAAAGTTAATTACACGGGCCTTTTACCTGATCTCTTTCGGGAAGGACAAGGGGTGGTTGTGGAAGGCCATCTTTCTGAGCCCGGCACATTCCAAGCCGAAACTGTACTCGCCAAGCACGACGAAAATTATATGCCAAAAGAAGTCGCTGACAGGTTGAAAGAAACAGGGTTATGGCGCGATGATCGGTGAGATCGGGAACCTTTTCCTAGCCCTGGCTTTAGGATTCTCAACGGCACAAATAGGGGCTTCTTTTTGGGGCGTTCAGCGAGAAAACAAGCGTTACCTTGTCCTAGGGAAAACGGCTGCCTACCTGCAAGGCATCCTGGTTCTAGCGGCTTTTTTTACCTTAATGCTTGCCTTCTTGTTTTGTGATTTTTCTCTTCTTACGGTTGCTCTTAATGATCATACGGGGCTTCCTTGGTACTATCGCCTCGGAGCGAGTTGGGGCAATCACGAAGGCTCTCTTCTTCTTTTCGTTTTAATTTTATCTTTGATGGGTGTCTCCTTGGCCTTCTCAATCAGAGATCCATTTTTTCGGGCCCGCACCCTCATCTTTCAAGGCCTTTTGATCTTTTGTTTTCTTGTCTTTTTGTTGATGACGTCAAATCCTTTCACCCCTCTTCCCTTTCCTCTTCCAGAAGGCCAATCCTTAAATCCTCTTCTTCAAGATAAAAGCTTGATGATTCATCCGCCCTTTCTTTACCTCGGGTATGTCGGATTTTCAGCCCCCTTCTCTCTGGCTCTTGCCGCCCTTTGGGGAAAGAGCGAGGGTGCGGCCTGGGCTATCCTCACGCGTCCGTGGGCCTTATTTGCCTGGGCAGCTCTTACGATAGGCATCACCCTTGGCAGTTGGTGGGCCTATTATGAATTGGGCTGGGGCGGTTGGTGGTTTTGGGATCCTGTGGAAAATGCCTCCCTCATGCCCTGGCTTGCAGGAACAGCTCTTCTTCATGTTTTAAGAACTAACGCCTTTTATCGGTGGAGTCTGCTCTTAAGTCTTCTTACCTTTGGATTCAGCCTTTTAGGGACCTTCCTTGTGCGTTCGGGCTTGATTGCATCCGTCCACTCTTTTGCTCAAAGCCCAGAGCGAGGCATGTTTATTCTTTACCTTATCGGGGGAATTATGGGCTTTTCCCTTTTCCTGTGGGTGTGGCGCTCCCCACACTTTAAAAATCCTTCACTACATCCTTTCTCACGCCAAGGACTCCTTTTCTTGAACTCGCTTCTTCTCTTTGTGGGCCTGATCACCCTTTGTTTTGGAACGCTTTATCCTCTTTTAAGCGAAGGTCTCTGGAATGAAACCGTTGCTGTTGGGACTCCTTATTTCAACCAAACATTGGTTCCCCTTCTCCTTCCGTCCCTTCTTTTGATACCAATGGGTGCCCTTATAAGGGAAGGCAGCACATCTCTTTTCCAACTTCTCATTCTTCCCCTGACGGCGGGCCTGGGAGCAATAGTTTTCCTACTCTACATTTATTATCCCCTTCCTTTGGGAACAATTCTAGGATGTGGATTAGCCCTTTGGATTTTGACAGGATCCCTAGAAGCTTTTTTTAAAGGTCGTCTTCGCCTAGGTCCCACCCTTGCTCATATCGGTGTGGCCCTTTCCCTCCTGGGCATTAGTGTGGGGAGCGGTCTTCGGATTGATGAGGCGAAAATTCTTGGACTGAATGAAAGCCTTACTATCGGCAGCAAAACTCTCACCCTTCAGAATGTGACCGAAGGTAAAACGCCCACCTATCTTTATGAAAAGGCAACACTCGTTTCAGGGAAAAATATTTTGACACCTGAAAAGCGGCTTTATCAGCCCCAAAATTCACTCCTCAGTGAAACAGCCATTTTAACCAATGGGCTATCTGACCTCTATGTCATTTTGGGTCCCTATCAGGGGGAGAAGCGCTGGCTCTTCCGGGCCTCCCTTATTCCTCTTGCTCCTTGGATTTGGATTGGTGGTTTTTTGATGGCGGCGGGGGCGCTTGTATCGCTTTTGAGGAGAAAAGAAGTTCTTATCATACTCCTCACGCTCCTATTGATGCCCCACGACTTGAACGCCATGCCTGACCTTTATAAGGAAGTCCGCTGCCCCGTCTGTGCGGGACAATCCATTGCTGACTCTGAAATGCCAGAGGCGAAAGCCTTAAAAGAATTTATTAGTGAAGAACTCAAAAAAGGAAAATCCGACGAAGAAATAAGGGAAGAACTACGCAAAAAGTTTGGCGATGATATTCTCTTCCGTCCCCCCTTCAATCAAAAAACAATTTTCTTGTGGGGGTTTCCCTTTGCTCTCTTCCTCCTTGTACTCCTTGGATTTTTATGGAGAGGGTTTCAGTCTCGAGCCAAATAGGGAACACGCCCCGTGCTTCCCATGGCATGGCGAATCATAAATTTTTTCAAGGAAGGGATGTTTTTAACCACTCCAAAACCAAGAGAGCGGATACGTGCGATAGAGCGACTTTTGGTGGAAAAAACGCGCACAAAACCATCCATCAAAAGAGCCATAAAGTAAATATCAAGCCGCCTTTGTTTTTGGTATTGCTTCAAAATTGTTTGTGATCCCAGATCCAGTCCTAAAGAAAAAGCCTCTGTAAGGACATCCACAAGGGTCGCAACATCACGAAGGCCGACATTTAAACCTTGCCCTGCAACAGGATGAAATGTATGGGCTGCATCCCCCACAAGAGCAAGGCGCGTATCAATCAGACGCCTTGGCAAACAGACTCCCAAGGGATATGAGAACCGCTGACTTGAAAACTTCAATTTTCCTAAAGCTCCCCCAAAAGCTGCTTGAACTTCCTCTGTAAAGGCAGCGTCCGACAGTGAAAGTAAAACCTTTGCTTTGTCTTCCTCAATGGACCACACAAGGCCCGATTCATTACCCGAACGCGGTACAAAAGCTAAGGGGCCTGAGGGCAAAAAGTGTTCGAACCCTCGATAATTATGAGGTCGGCTATGGGTCATATTGCACACAATGGCAACCTGATCATAGGCCCAACGGGTCAGGGGGATATCCGCCCATTTTCGCAGGGCTGAAGATTTCCCATCGGCCGCAATGCAAAGAGGACTTTCAATACGCTCCCCCATCTCTGTTTCCACGTATGTCATAACTCCTTCTCTCTTAAAGGACACAACACACTGAGGAGCATAAAGCTTGATATTCTTGGAAGAGAGAACTTTTTCAGAGATATTCTTCTTTAAAAGCGCGCTATCCACAACATACCCCAAAGGCTGTCCCTTAACATCTTGAGCCTCATAATCCACCCACCGGGGCAGCACTCCATCGGAAGTATGAATGGACATAATAGGTGTTGCCGCCTCAGGCCACATACCAAGTTTAGAAAAAATATTGTAAGAACTGCGAGAAAGAGCAAAGGACCGACCATCGGAAATAAGCGGAGCCTTCGGGTCAATTTGATCAATAAGGGCAACCCTCAACCCTTTTTGAGCTAGGGCATAAGCTAATGTGCCGCCCGTAAGGCCTCCTCCAACAATGGTGACATTTGTCATAAGTTTTCTTTTCTTTAAGACTGGCATCTTAACCCCAATTTAGGGTAGATTAGGGCTGAAAAGCAAGATAGGAAAAAAACCACATGCACCCCTCGCTCAAACCTTCTCTGACTCCCTCCTCTGGATTTGAGCCTCTACTTTGTTTTTTGCAAAACCAACTCAGTGCAGTGAATACTTGCCTCCTTCAAAAAATGGAGAGCCCTGTGGCGCTTATCCCTCAAATTGCAGGGTATTTGATCTCTCTTGGGGGGAAGCGTCTGCGGCCCCTTCTCACCATCGCTTCGGCGGAGCTTTGCGGATACAAAGGCGATCGCCACATTCATCTTGCGGCATGTGTTGAATTTATCCACACGGCGACTCTTCTTCACGATGATGTGGTGGATGAAAGCACTCTCAGACGCGGCCGACAAACAGCGAATTCCTTATGGAATAATAAGGCTAGCGTTCTGGTAGGTGATTTTCTTTTTAGCAGAGCTTTTGAGCTAATGGTAGCTGATGGATCCTTGGAAGTCCTTGATATTTTATCCAAGGCTTCCTCAGCCATTGCTGAAGGCGAGGTTTTACAATTAAGCATGAGTCATTCTCTAGAGCTGACTCAAGAAACTTATCTTAAAATAATTGAATCAAAAACAGCCCGTCTTTTCTCAGCAGCCACAGAAGTGGGCGCTGTGGTTGCAAAAGCGCCCGATGAGCAGAGAAAGGCTCTTGCGCAATTTGGTAGAGCTCTTGGCATTGCTTTTCAATTGATGGATGACATCCTTGATTATACAGCAAACCAAGGGCAGCTGGGAAAGACCATTGGAGATGATTTCCGTGAAGGGAAAGTCACGTTGCCTCTCATACTTGCCTATCAAAAGGGGAGTGAAGCCTCTTTTTGGGAAGATATACTGGCAAAAGAAACCCGAGATGACAATGACCTTCAAAAGGCGCTCTCTCTCTTAAATGAATCCAATGCCTTGATTGAGTCCAAGCAAAAGGCTGCAATTTACGTGGAAGAGGCTCTTGCATGTCTGACCAAGTTTCCTCCCTCTCCCCTGAAGTCCGCTTTGGAAGAGTTGGCCCATTTTTCTCTCCATCGGGAAATGTAGGAACGTTTATGGGTAAAAGGGGAGGAGTCTTTCTGTGTTTTATTCTCTGTATGGGAAGCCATTTTGCCCAAGCCGCACCTCCATTACGCATTGTTGGCTCTTCCGCTGTTTTTCCTTTTGCAACAGTCGTTGCTGAGCATTTTCACTATAAAACCCAAGAACCTGCGCCCATAATTGAAAGTATTGGCACAGGGGCTGGAATTAAGCTTTTTTGTGAAAGTCAAAAAGGCCCTGATGGTGCCATCACCTCCCGTCCTTTTACGGAGGGTGAAAAGAAAAATTGCGCCCAACAAGGCGTACAGTTTCAGGAATTTAAAATTGGACAAGATGGCCTTGTTCTCATTAAGCGCAAGGGATCGCAGGATTTTTCCCTAACCCTTGGGGATTTGAGAAAAGCAATTGCTGAAGATCTTCCTATGGATTCTCTCTGTCAAAAAAACCCCAACCAAACTTGGAACCAAATTCAACCCTTTTTCCCGGCAGTTGCTCTCCACATTTTTGGGCCAGCTCCCGCTTCTGGAACTTATGACGTTCTCACTGAAAAAATTAAGGGGCCTTGTGGATTATCCTTGAGGCATGATGGCGTGTACATCGAGGCCCCGGCCAATGAGAATTTAATCATTCAAAAAGTTTTAAATGCACCTGATACGGTTGGCATTATTACCTTTAGCTTTTATGAAAAAAATAAAAACCGCCTTTTAGCGTTACCTGTTGAGGGAATAACGCCGTCCTTCTCCAGTATTCAAGGCGGGGTTTATCCCCTCAGTCGTCCCCTTTATTTGTATATCAAACTTAATGACATTTCTCACCATGCCAACCGTGCTCTTTATGTCATGGAATTTACCTCTCCTGATGCGGTGGGAGAGACAGGTTATCTTCAGAAAAAAGGGTTGATCCCTCTTCCCGAACAAAAGGAAACTCATGAACGCGCCCGCGGGCTTTTACAGGTAAGTTCTAATAACATTTTTTTAAAAGAGATCCTGAGTCCCTTTCGCTACGCTCAAGGTCTCAGGATGACACCGTTTTTATATTTAAATATAAAGAGTTGTCATCCTGAGGAGTCACGAAGTGACGAGCTCAGGATCTGGGACAAAACATCCTCCCAAACAAGGAATCTTATATGAGATCTCTTTGGCTTGAAAAAACTGTCCGCTTTTTCTTCTTCCTTTGTGCCCTTAGCGCCGTTGTGATCTCCATTGGCATTGGCGTCACTCTTCTTGGAGAAGCTTTACGTTTTTTTGCCCGCGTTTCCATCATTGATTTTCTCTTTGGCTTGACCTGGGCGCCCCATACCCTTCCTTCTGGAGAAGATGTAGGTTTTGGCGCTGTGCCTCTTTTTACGGGAACCATTTTAATCACCCTTATTGCCATGGCGGTGGGCCTTCCGTGCGGCCTTATGGTAGCAATCTATTTATCTGAGTATGCCACTCCCAGAATGCGCAACATTTTCAAGCCAGTTCTGGAAACCTTAGCAGGGATTCCCACCCTCGTTTATGGTTTTTTTGCCATCACAACCCTTGCCCCTTTTTTGCGCCGTGTCGGGGAAGTATTTCACCTTTCCCTTTCAACGGAAAGCGCCCTCAGCGCAGGGATCGTCATGGGGATTATGGTTCTCCCCTATATGTCGTCTCTGTGCGAGGATGCTCTTCACCGCCTTCCGAACAGCTTGCGGGAATGCTCAATCGGCCTTGGCGCCACAGCCTCAGAGACAATCATACGCGTTCTTCTTCCTGCTGCCTTCCCCAGCATTATGGCGGCTTTTCTTCTCTCCCTCTCCCGAGCCATTGGCGAGACAATGATTGTGGTCATGGCCGCAGGCCTTGCCGCCAATCTTACGTTTAATCCTTTGGAAGCAGTCACAACCGTGACAGTCCAAATAGTTAGTCTTTTGACCGGTGATCAGGAATTTGACAATGCCAAAACCCTGGCCGCCTTTGGGCTGGGATTTGTTTTGTTTATTTTAACCTTTTTCTTGAATATACTGGCCCTACAGGGCGTCAAACGTCATAGGAGGATTTATGGCTAAAAAACCCGTTCCCAAAAAGAAAGAGGAAGAAAATATCCACATAGAGGTGGAAAGTTGGCAATGGGAAGAAAAATCCCCACGCTTCACCTGGAAGCACTGGTTTATCCTTGCCCTTCTCATTGCAGTTGGACTTTTATTTGCCTTTGGCTTTCTCGTGGTAGCTGGCGTTGTCCTCATTATAGGGATCGTACTTAATCTGGTTTATTTCATCTTTAGAAAGCTCACATGAAAAAAACCTTAAGAAAACGCCACCGCCGAGAGAAATACTTTAAGAGCCTAGGGCTTGCCAGCCTCTGCCTTGCTCTTCTTTTCCTGGGCACTATTTTCGGTAACATTCTTATCACCGGCATCCCTGCGTTTTTTAGAACTGAGATCTTGGCTAAGGCTGCCCCTTCAGATTTCTTAAATCCCCATGCCAAATATGCACTAGATGAGGAGAAGAAATGGATGACGGCCTCTGATGAAGTGGATATGTATTATAAGAACGATGAGACCGGCAATCTGACCCCAGAGCAGGTAAAAACCATCCAGTCTCTTGAAGCCCATGACCAAATTCGCCTTACATTTAATGGCGCTTTTCTAACCCATTCCGATTCACGAGAGCCTGAGGTTGCCGGCATTTGGGGAGGCCTCTTAGGCTCTCTGTTAACTCTTATCGTCACCTTTTTAACTGCCTTTCCTCTAGGCATTGGAGCAGCCATTTATCTAGAAGAGTTTGCCCCAAAAAATCGATTGGTGCACTTGATTGAAGCCAACGTTAATAATTTAGCGGCTGTGCCTTCCATCCTCTTTGGTCTTTTGGGATTGGTTGCTTTTATTCATTTTATGGGATTCCCAAGACCTTCAGCCCTTGTGGGCGGGTTGACCTTAGGATTGATGAGCCTTCCAGTGGTTATTGTGACCACCAGAGCGTCTCTTGCGGCTGTTCCCTATGCCCTTAAGGAAGCCGCCATGGGCCTCGGCGCCATGCCCCTTCAGGTTCTTTTTCACCACGTGATTCCTGCAGCCCTTCCCGGCATTGTGACGGGCATTATTTTAAGCCTTGCTCGTGCCCTTGGAGAGACAGCCCCTCTCTTGATGATTGGGATGGTAGCCTTTATAGCAACACCCCCCTCGTCAATTCTCGATCCTACAACCGTTCTTCCTGTTCAAATTTTTAATTGGTCCCGAAGTCCTGAGATGGGCTTTGTTGAAAACACATCCGGCGCCATCCTTGTGTTGCTTTTTGTCTTGGTTCTCTTGAATAGTATTGCTATCACTATTCGTAAAAAATTCGAGTTGCAAAATGTCCTTTAAGATCGATGTAAAAAATTTAAGTCTCTTTTATGGCGATAAGCAGGCCCTTTTTAAGGTCAGCTTGGGATTGCCCAAATTACAAACAACGGCTCTCATCGGCCCTTCAGGGTGCGGGAAAAGCTCCTTCTTACGCTGCCTTAATCGCATGAATGATAGTGTTCCCAACATTCATATTGACGGAAAAGTCTTATTAGATGGAAAAGATATTTATGCCCCATCAGTGGATGTTGTCGAATTAAGGTCTCATGTGGGCATGGTTTTTCAAAAGCCTAATCCCTTTCCGCGCTCCATTTACGAAAACGTGGCCTATGGCCCCCGCATCCATAAACTTTTTAAAAATAAAAGTGCTCTTGATGATATTGTTGAAACCAGCCTCACACGGGCTGGCCTTTGGGAAGAAATTAAGGATCGCCTTCAGCAACCGGCAACCCGTCTTTCTGGAGGACAGCAACAGCGTCTTTGTATTGCAAGGGCCATTGCTGTCAGTCCAGAAGTCATTTTAATGGATGAGCCTTGCTCGGCTCTTGACCCCATTGCGACCGCAAAAATAGAAGAATTAATTGACGAATTGCGGGAAAAATTTACAATTGTTATTGTCACCCATAATCTTCAACAAGCGGCCCGCGTTTCTCAGAAAACCGCCTTCTTTCACAGTGGGCACATTGTGGAAGCGGGAGAGACGGGAGAGCTGTTTACAATGCCTAAGGACGAACGTACACAAGGATATATTACAGGACGTTACGGATGATCAAACACATTGTTAAAGCCTATGATGATGAACTTAAAGCCCTCCATGCCCTGATTGGGCATATGGGTGAGCTGACCCTTTCCCAAATCAATAACGCTATTAAATCCGTTATGGCGTTTGATATGGCTCTCGCTCAAGAGCTGATTGCCCGCGATCGGGAAGTTAATCTCCTTGAGACCAAGGTTGATGAACTAGCCGTTCGCATTCTAGCTCTTCGTCAACCAGTAGCCTATGATTTAAGAACCGTTGTAGCCTCTCTTAAAATTTCAAACCAAGTGGAACGAATAGCTGACTATGCCACAAACATTGCTAAATTTACTTTAGCTTTAAAAGATATGCCCTCTTTTCCCGAAATTAAGGAGCTCCCCTCCCTAATCAAAATGCCAGAACAAATGTTTGAATCGGCGCTGATTGCTTTTGAAACCTCTGACCTTAACCTTGCCCTTACAGTCTGGCATATGGATCAGGAAGTCGATGTGCATTATAAAGCTTACCTTCAAAAGATTTTTGAGGCCATGATTGACGATCCAAAAAATGTAGGTGCCTATACCCAGCTGTTATTCGCTGCAAAAAACATTGAACGCATTGGAGATCAGTCCCAAAATATTGCGGAAGCGGTCTATACCATGATCACAGGAAAACCTTTTCAAGAAAGTGATGTATTAAAAAATGCCTCTCAAATCTGAATTTTTAAAAACTCTTGAAGACCGCGGCTTTATTCACCAATCCACGGATTTAAACGCCATTGACGCCCTCATGGCCAAAGAATCTATCGCGGCCTACCTTGGCTTTGATGCCACAGCCCGCAGCTTTCATGTGGGAAATCTTGTTCAAATTATGGTTTTGTATTGGCTTCAACAAACCGGTCACCGCCCGCTCGTTTTGATGGGGGGGGGGACAACAAAAATTGGAGATCCTTCAGGAAAAGATGAGTCACGAAAACTTTTAGATGATCAAGAGATTCAAAAAAATATTGAAAGCCTCTCAACCATCTTCAAGCGAACCCTTTCCTTTGGAAAAGGCCCGAAGGATGCCATCCTCTTAAATAATGCCGATTGGATTGATTCCTTAAATTACCCTTCTTTTCTCCGGGATTTTGGAGTCCATTTTACGGTCAATCGCATGCTCACCTTTGAAAGCGTACGCCAGCGCCTTGATCGTGAGCATCCTATGACCTTCCTTGAATTTAACTACATGATTCTTCAAGCCTATGATTTTCTAGAACTCAACAAAAAATACAATTGCCTCCTTGAAATTGGGGGCTCTGACCAATGGGGCAATATTATCAATGGCGTTGAGTTGGTAAGAAAAGTTTCCCATAAAACGGTTTATGGCTTAACAACGCCTCTTATTACCACCACCAGTGGCAGCAAGATGGGAAAGACAGCCAGCGGCGCCATATGGCTCAATGGGGATCTTCTCTCCCCTTATGATTACTGGCAGTTTTGGCGCAATACGGAAGATGCGGATGTGGGGCGTTTCTTACGCTTTTTCACCCTCCTTCCTCTGGATGAAATCAAGCGCCTTGAAAAATTAGAGGGCGCAGAAATCAATGAAGCCAAGAAAATTTTAGCCGATCACGCCACGGCTTTTATTCATGGAGAATCGGCTGTCAAAGAAGCTCGGGCAACGGCTGAAAAACTTTTTGAAACTGCCAATGCGTCCCTTGATGACACTTCTCTCCCTACCTTGATTTTATCGGAAGAAGAGCTAAAGGCCGGCGTTCCTATTCTCGAGCTTTTCTGCCGCCTTAATCTAACTGCCTCAAAGGGAGAGGCTCGCCGACTGATTGAAGGAGGCGGCGCACGTCTGAATGATGTTCCCATTTCCGATGAACTCTTTGTTCTAAAAGAAGCTACCTTTGAAAAGGAATCCGTTCTAAAATTTTCCGCCGGCAAAAAAAGACATGGCCTTTTGAAGAAGAAGTAGAGAAACTTCTCTTAACGAATTAACCTTATATCTAGCTCAGGATGTATATCTTTCCATACCTTATCAGCTGTATAGACTTCTGCTTTGTATTTTAGCCCTAAAGCCAAGCAAGCGCGATCTCCTAAAGAGAGTCCTTTATGTTTTACTTTAGGGTAGAGATCAGCAGCCTCTTTAGCTTGATCCACATCAAAATCCACAATTTCATTAATCAGGAGAGAGATAGATTCTATTCCTTCCTCAGGAAGGATATTCACCTTTTGTAAAGCTGTAAGTGTCTCGGCGACATTTACAGTCGACATAACGGAATGTTTTAATAGGGGTTTTATAACATCAGACCCTGGCTCTTCTTGTATAAGTGCCAAAAGAGCCGAGGCATCAAGAATAGCTTTTTCACTCATCCGCAGCCTCTTTGCGGCGCGTTTCTAAAAGTTCATTAACAAGAGAGATTTTATTTTTATTACGCGCTTTCACTTTCTGTTGTAGTTGATGCAAAGCTTGCTCAACTGTTGTAATACACAATCCTTCATCCTTCACATGAAGGACTATTTCATCTCCCACTGAAAAGTGCATTTTTTCACGAATAGAAAAAGGGATAATGACTCGACCACCTGCTCCAATTTTCGCACGTATTCCTAACATTTGCCATTCCTCGTAGTATTAGACATATCTAAGTATAATATACCATTATCATCCATTAATGTCAAAAAATTTTGGCAATGACAATAAATACCCCGCGGCAAGCCGACGGGGTATTGAGCTCTTAAGAAAATTGGAGAACTCTAACTAGTTAAAAATGTACTTAGCCGTTAAAGCAAATTTATTATATTGTGGTTTAATAGAAATCGAATTTCTCTCTTTTCCTATAATCTTTTTACTACCTGCAGCTGTTCCCGTATATTCAAAACCAAGAGCAAAATTCCTTACTGCAAGAAAGTCCACACCAGCTCCCCAAAGGAAAGCATTAAGCCGCTTGTCTTTTGATCCACGAACTACGAAAGTTTGCCCAACGTTTGGCGTAAAACTTGCGATACCCTTAACTTTCCATTGAGAATTATCCCACCCTAGCTTTATAAATGGAAGCGCGTTACCAATAACCCAACCTAATTTTGCAGCAAGTTGAAGTGAATTTTCTAAACGCGTTTTATAAGAGGTATTGGCCGTAACTGATCCATTTGCAGTGGGACCAGCTGCTGATGTTGTTGACCTTGCTTTGCCTGACACACTTGATCCAACCCAATTTGCTGTAAAATCAAGCCCTGCTGCCAAATTACAGAATCGATGGAGATAACCAACACTAAGACCGCCATCAACTCCTCTTATATTATCTCGGCTATTTGCCCGTGCAGTCTGAGTAACATCCGTCGTCCCTATCACCGTCGCTGCATTTCTCTTAACATTAGTTGTAACACCTCCCACGCCATATCCTATATTACCGCCCAAATAAAAGCCTTCAAAAGCTTTTGGGCACTGGTTACAAGCAGGCGTTGCTTCCATTTGGGCAACTGCATTTCCCCACATCATCGGTACTATAGCCACTGAAAGTAAAAAAAAGTTTTTCATTTTTGCCTCTTTTCTTATAAATTGTTTGAGTTATGCATAGCTAAAGTTATTAATAATTCGTACTAAAAAATTTACGATGTTTGAAAAACATTTCTATGGAGTTGTAAAAAAGATACATTTTTACCTAAATATTCAATCCAGTTAAGTGGGCCTATCCTGCCGGCGAATGGCTTTCCCCGTCCAAGGGCGCACACCTTGGCTCTCACGCACTTTTTCAATGCGCAGGGTTTTTTCTGTCAGCCAGAGCGCATAGCCTCCCGCCTTCCAAATATCATACCAATCGATCACAAGGCGCGCTTCAGGGCAAGGCTGCCTCTCCTTTTCAGAGGAGACTATCAAAGGGATGCCTTGAAGGACTGCTTGGCAAACCCCTTCATCACAGGCCATGGGTTTGATCTCTTTGGCCGCCAAATATTTCTGCCAAGTTTCGGCCGTAAATTTTCCCTTTCGGCTTGAACTGACATAAAGATTATTTCCGTCATACATCCCCACCAACTTTCCTTGTCCATCGATAAGAACCTGAGGAAGATCCCCTTGAAAGCCCATGGCACATCCCAAAGTCATAGGAATCAGCCCCAGCCTTCTCCAGGGTTGCTGCCACAGGCAAAGCCAAAGACCGCCAAATACGGTCAGAATAAAGGCGGATAGAGGAGGATGGGGCACCCAGATATGACTTCCTGGCCAAGAAGAAACCGTCTCGGCAATTTGAATGAGAAGAGAAAGTGATTTTTCAAAAACCCACAGGGGAAAATCTCCCAAGCCCAAAGGCGTGAGAAGACACGTCAGGAGAGCTGAGGGCATAATCACAAGACTCGTCAGGGGAACGGCAACCAAATTTGCAAGAATGGCGTGAACACTAAAACGGTGAAATAAATAGATAGTAAAGGGAAGGGTCGCAAGGGTAGCCAGAAGGGATGTAAAAATAAGACCGCCACAATAGGCAATTTTTTTGCGCAGCATCCCGCCTCGAACCATCCAACTACTGAGAGGATTTCTCCAGGTTTCATACCCTGCAATCAGCGCTACAACAGCCGCAAAGGAAAGCTGAAAGCTGGGCCCCAAGAGGGATTCAGGCATGAAGAGTAAAATGACAAACGCTGCCAAAGCAACCGTCCTCATCGAAAGAGCCGTTCGGTCTAAAAGAATCGAGCCCATGACAACTGTAATCATAATGAAGGCACGCTGGGCAGGAATCCCAAAACCAGAGAGAACCAAATATAAAAAAGTCATAAAAATGGTTGCAACGGCGGCCAACTTTTTACTATTAAAAGCAAGGCAAAGGGGAGGGATCAGGGCAACGCCCTGCCGAAATACAGCAAAAACAACACCGGCAATGATGGTTAGGTGTAGCCCCGATATAGCCAGGATGTGGGCCAGGCCCGAATTTATAAAATCTTCCCTAGTCTTTTCAGGGATGGCAGCCTTATCTCCCGTGATTAAGGCCGCCGCAATGGCGCCTAAAGGAGGAGACATCGTCTTCAGAAAATAGGCTGTAATTTCCTCCCGTTTTTTCACGAGATGGCTCTGCCATTTAGAAGTCTCTTCGATCACCTCAGGAGGCGAAAGAGCAAAGCCTGTGGCCCCAAGACCATTGAAATAGGCTTGTCTGCGGAAATCAAATCCTTGGGGAAGACCTGGATCAGAGATGGACATAAGTTTAGCTCGCAGGCGAATGATTTGTCCCGGCCACACGCGCTCTCTCTTTCCTTTCAGGCTCAACCGCACTTTTTGAGGAATCTTTTCAGCTGTCTCTGCCTTCAAGTTTGTCAATAGAATACGCTGATAAAGGCTCCCGGTTTTGGTTGGTTTTAATTCAACGTGCACCACCTCACCTTCAAAAATCAGAGGAGGCAAAGAATAATGAAGCATCTCTGTCCCTAAAAGATGGGTGCGGAACAAAGCCACCGAAAAGCCAAAAATCAGGAAACCCACAGCTAAAAAAAGGATTTTAAAGAACTGAAGGCGAACAAAAGTGAGGGAGAGAAGAAAAACAATAATGCCTCCATAGGCCCACCAAAAGGATGGCTCTTCATAAAGGGAAAAATAAAGAGAAATCCCGCAGCCAAAGAAAACAGGAATCCATAAGGGCCACCTGTGTAAATCTCCATAAAAGGAGGAAAAGATAAAATTTTTTTTGTTCATTTAAAATGAATTTATTTTTTTCTTTTTATCAAAAAACATTATTTGATTTTTTTCAAGCGGAACATGCAATTTTCCTTATCAAGGGTAGGGAAATAAGGTACAAAGAAGAAAAGAGTCCACATTCAAGGAAGTTTTATGTCAGTCATTGTTCGTTTTGCGCCATCACCCACAGGTTACTTGCACATTGGAAGTGCACGGACAGCCCTTTTCAATTGGCTTTTTGCCCGTCATCATAAAGGAAAAATGCTTCTTCGCGTGGAAGACACGGATCGGGCCCGTTCAACCCAAGAGGCCGTGGAGGCCATTTATAAAGGTCTCGAGTGGCTGGGAATTGATTGGGATGAAACGCCCGTTCATCAGTTCGATCGGATAGAACGTCACGTTGAGGTGACTCAAGAACTCTTAAAAAAGGGTTTAGCCTATCCCTGCTATTGCACGCCAGAAGAGCTGGAGACCATGCGAGAAACTGCCCGAGCAAAAAATTTACCTCCCCGCTATGATGGAAGGTGGCGAGACAGAGCTCCTGAAGAAGCCCCTCTTGGCATAAAGCCTGTGATTCGTTTTAAGGCGCCTCAAGAGGGGAGCACGGTCATTCATGATCTTGTCCAAGGAGAAGTTCAGGTTTCAAACACCCAATTGGATGATCTAATCATTTTAAGAGCCGATGGGACCCCAACCTATAACCTTTCTGTGGTTGTGGATGACCACGATATGGGAATTACCCATGTCATCCGTGGGGATGATCACCTCACCAATACATTCCGTCAATTTCAAATTTACAAAGCCATGGACTGGAAAATCCCCCGCTTTGCGCACATTCCTCTGATTCATGGGACAGATGGGGCCAAACTTTCAAAACGCCATGGCGCCCTGGGCGTTGAAGCTTATCGGGATATAGGATACCTCCCAGAAGCTCTTCGCAATTATCTTCTCCGTTTGGGATGGAGCCATGGAGATGAGGAAATTATTTCAACCGAGCAAGCCATTGAATGGTTTGACCTGGATCACGTAGGGAAGTCTCCCGCACGCTTTGATTTTATCAAATTGGCGAATCTCAATGGCCACTATATTCGCGAAACAAATAATGACCGTCTGACAAATCTCCTTATCCCCTTTATGGAGACGAAGGGGATTTCACTCAATACGGAAGATCTCAACATCTTAAAACGCGGTATGCCGGGATTAAAGCAAAGAGCCAAAACATTGGCGGAATTAGCTGAAAATGCGCTCTTTTACGTCGCCCCTTTTTCTTTAGAGGAAGGAGCCCAAAAGCTTCTAGAAGCAGAAGGGCAAGACATTCTACAATTGATGGAAAGTCACCTCACCTCTCTTCCCGAAATCCAATGGACAGAAAAGGGTCTTGAGGATTATGCCCGAGAAATTGCGGAAGAAAAGGATTTAAAGTTAGGGAAAGTTGCCGGGCCTTTGCGAGCTGCTCTTACAGGAAAAACGGTATCTCCAAGCGTTTTTGAGATCCTTCATGTTCTCGGGAAAGACAAAAGTTTAGAGCGCCTTAGACAAAATATTTCTTCAAAGATAAATTGATTCTTAATAAACGGGCAGGTACCATGGGAGAGAAAGGGAATCCATATCAAATGACTGAACGTTTTTTCGATGAAGATTATGAACACGCCCATCTAGACGTGACACCTGGTCAGCCAGGAGGCTCACAACATATTGATCTTCCTGTCCTTCATGGCACCTTAGGCCCTTCTGTTTTAGATATTCGTAAACTTTACTCAGAGACTGATTGTTTCACTTATGATCCTGGCTACACCTCAACTGCCAGTTGTGAATCCAAAATTACTTATATTGATGGAGAAAAAGGAATTTTACTCCACCGCGGTTACCCCATTGAAGAGCTTGCTAAAAATAGCAACTTTCTCGAAGTCGCCTATCTTTTGATGGAGGGCGACTTCCCCCAGAAAAAAGAATATGAAACCTTCGTTGAAAGTATCACGCTTCACACAATGGTTCATGAACAGTTGCGAAATTTCTATAGTGGTTTCCGCAGGGATGCCCATCCCATGGCCATCATGGTTGGCGTTGTGGGGGCTCTCTCTGCATTTTATTATGACAGTCTTGATATTCGTGACCCTAGGCAGCGCCTCATTGCCTCTCACCGCCTCATTGCCAAAATGCCCACTATTGCTGCCATGGCTCATAAATATTCCATTGGCCAGCCTTTTATGTATCCTCAAAACAATTTGGGATATGCTGAAAACCTGATTTATATGATGTTTGCAACGCCTGCAACGCCTTATAAAGTAAATCCCATCATTGCCAATGCTCTAGATAAAATTTTAATTCTTCATGCAGACCATGAACAAAACGCCTCAACCTCCACAGTTCGCTTAGCAGGATCAAGTGGAGCAAACCCTTTTGCTTGTGTCGCTGCTGGCATTGCTTGTCTTTGGGGGCCTGCCCATGGAGGTGCCAATGAGGCAGTCATCAACATGCTTCAAAAAATTGGCTATAAGGAACGCATCCCTGAATTTATTAAGCGAGCAAAAGACAAAGATGACCCTTTTCGTCTTATGGGGTTTGGTCATCGGGTTTATAAACACTATGATCCCAGAGCGGCTGTTCTGAGAAATATTTGCCAGGAAGTCTTGGATGAGCTTGGAAATCACAATGATCCCCTTTTAGACCTTGCAAAAGCACTTGAACAAATCGCCCTTGAAGATCCCTACTTTATTGAAAAGAAACTTTATCCCAACGTTGATTTTTATTCGGGCCTTATCCTTAAAGCCATTGGAATTCCCACCTCTATGTTTACTGTGCTCTTTGCTGTGGCTAGAACCGTGGGCTGGATCGCCCAATGGATGGAAATGCTAGCAGATCCTTCTCAAAAAATAGGACGCCCTCGCCAGCTTTATACGGGTCACACCCTACGCCACTATTCTCCCATGTCCCAACGGAAAGACTAGATGCTCGTGCGCCCTCCAGAGAGAAAATCACCTGCAAAACTAAGGTTCACTCCTCGCCTCCTCCGTAAGGTTGCTAACGATAATATTCCCTCCAAGGGATCTAATTGGGGATGGATTTTTTTAGGAATTGGTTTTCTAGTGCTTATGCTATCTTTTTTGTGGATTTAAGAGGTATTGAGTTAACCAATTTGGTCGCCGATTCTAGAATCGCTTTTCCTAAAGGAGTGAATTGGCCATGAGTTTCAAGTGTTTTTAACCCTTCATAAAAACACTCTTTATACTTCTCTAAAAATTCAATACAATAAGGCCTTTCCTCCATAGGAATAACATCATTAGCAAGTGCTTTATCTAAAACATAACATACGCGAGATAAAATAAAATTTGCATGATAAATTCCCATAAGGGGTCTTCTTTCTTTTCTTATGGGAGAAAAATGAATATCCGTAGGGTTTAAAAGAAGGGAGTCCTTTGTGTTCACTAAAAAAAGGTAATGGTGAGATTGCTCGTGAACAAAAAACTCAAACACGTCCGTTATTTTTTCCCAATTATGTAAAGAGGATTTATAAACCATCCCATAAAGGTCCGTACTAGATCCCTGGTAGAGTCCTTTGGCTTTTAACAAAAGTATTTCACCAATAAGTTGTTCAAATTCCTCATAAAAATCTGGAAATGCGTCCTTATAGAGACTGAGACCTTTTTGAAGGGCCATTTCCATGGCATTAAAATCTGAAGAGGAAAGAGAAAAAAACTCAACTTCACGCTTAATCTCTTGAGAAAAAATTGTTTTTACAGAAGTTAAATAACACGCATCCAAATCTGCTAAGTTTAAAAATTTGAGATTTTCAACATAGAGCTCCTCGGCATTGAGGCAATCGATAATAGAATTAACTTGTTTAATATCGTTTTTCTCTGCTGCATTAAATAATTCATAATGCAATAAACTCAAAAAACCCGAAAGCTTATGATCAGGTTTTAAATTATTCATTTTTTGCTGCACTTGAATAAAAAGAGACGCAGGAAGAACCTCCCTGCAAGCTTCTACGAGATACTGAATGCTTTCAATAAGGGAAAGGTTAAAATCCTTTCTTAAAAATGAAGCCCTTCCAGAAATGGGAAGAGCTTCTGACACCAATGATTCAAAAACCACTTAAATTCACTATTTATACAAGGGTTGCTTTCAAAGCTAGATTACTAGCATGAATGCGGGATTTATCGATAGCTTTAATCATGGTTCTCTCCTTTTTTATTTTATTTATCAAAGACCCGAAACATAAATGACTCAAAAATTACTTAAAAATTCACTATTTTATACAAGAGTTGCTTTCAAAGCTAGGTTGCTAGCATGAATGCGGGATTTATCGATAACTTT
>JAKFXB010000041.1 GCA_021731585.1 Alphaproteobacteria bacterium | reverse complement strand
TAAAGAGGGATCTTGGTTTCCTTCTTCAGGGTTTGAGTTTTGTGAAGAAAATCCTTCGCGTTTAACACCTTCTTGAAAGAGGGTTTCAAGGGCAGTTATTTTATCGGAGAGAGCTTTAAGTTTATCCTCAATGCTATTGCGAAAAACTTCCTCTAGATTTACTTTTTTTGTAGCTGTTTCAATGGATGTCGAGGTGGCCTTAATTTCCTCTTCTTGCTTTGAAAGAGGAGTCTTTTCAAACAAAAACGTCGTCATGCCATAGGCAAAAGCCACAATGATCATACCGCCACAACTCAGCCAAAAGAGCTGTAACCTCCGAATACTCTGAGGTGATTCAGGATGGAAAAAGCGTGTCCATGTCCCCACGGAGCTGGTGAACACGGAAAACCTGGAGATCCAGGAAGAAAGTCTCTCTTTAATTTGCTCGAGCTGCAACATAAACATCCGTTCCTTCTCCAGGGGTTAAGGTTTTTTTGGAAATCAAAAGGGCAACAAGCGCATTGAGGGGCGTATTAAGGTTGAGCGACTTGGCTAATTCAGGCTCGGATAAAACGAGAGGCTCTTTTGTGTTATTTTGAATCCGATAGGTCAGACCGTGTAATTTCTGGCCTTGAATTTCTCTAACAAGCAAGTGAGGTCCTTGAAGTGTTTCTAGATCGAGAGGCACCTCCTTGTATCCTAAGGGAATGCGATTCTCTCTGCAGGCATGAATCAACTCTTCAATCTCTTCACGAAAGAGAGGGGCTAAAGCTTGTTTCTCGTTTTTGAGCTCTTGGTCAAGGTCCGTATTTATTTTAAGAATAAGCGCTTCTGGGACTTGCTTTTTAGGGAGAAGACGGAGATCTTGGGTATATCCTGCTTCTGTTGTCAGGGTGAGGCTAATCGCCTTTGAAGGTACGGCCTCAAAAGAAGGCGTGGGCCGGATAAAAATCTGGCCCTGGTAGTCATCGGTTTCAAGAACATACTCTCCTGCATTTCCAAACACGTGGAGAATACGATCATCTTGAACCTTAATGCGGGTCAGTGCGTCTTGGGCAATGGGAGCCTCTAAGACCTTCATCTCATCAAGGGGGCGCACAATGGCAGCTTGTGTTGCACTTCCTGTTAACAACAAAATTGCAAATTTATTCATTATGAATCTATTCTTCATGGGATATGCCTCCTGTGACTTTTTCTAAAAGAAGCCCAGCCCCTCGCAGAGTAAATTGCAGAGAGATCGTCTCTAAAGAAGAACTCACTTCTTTCCCAGCGACATAACTGGTGAGATTCCCTTTGATCTCAACTTTGAGCTTACTTGGATGGGCCTTAACTTCTGTGGGTTTAAAATGGGTTGAAAGCTGAAGTTTTGTGTATTCTTCCCCATCATCCATGAGTTGCTTTTTTAAAGCCCCATAAGCTTCAGGTGTGGCATATCTTAAAAGGGTTTCGTGATTATAAGGAAAGCTTGCTGGCGAAAGGTCTAAAAGAAGCTTGGACATATAAAGGCCCATTTCTTCTAGATACTCTTTTGAAACCGCTCCTCCCTCTACCCACAGTGTCTTTGTGATGTGGGGAGGGACCAAAATGGTGCGTTCCTTTTTAAAAAAGAGCCCTGTGCTTAAGAGAATGTTACTCATCGCCATAAGCGCAGATATTCCAATCCAGACATTACGCTGAGAAATGAGTTTCAGGATATTATGATGGAGAAACTCTGCTTTCATTACCCAATCATCTCCCGAATATGGGAAGGGACAGGCAGCTTCATAGACTTTCTTGGCGTCGGAAGGTGCCAATAAAGAGCATGGATTAAAGCAGATCCTTCATTTTGTTTCTTAATGGTGCGGAGAAGGGAAAGGGCTCCAATCCCCACAATAAAGCCAGAGACAATCCACCCCATAAATAATCCTCCAAAGAGAGGAATAACGACAACAAGGGCTTCGTCCTTATTGATTCCTAAGAATCGTAAGGGCTTATCTAAGCGATTGAGGAGGAAGTTTTCGCTACGATCCATAGTTCTCTCTCCTCAGGCACAAATGGCATAGGTAGTGTTGATCCACACTTTCGCAAAGCCAAAGCTGATGCTCGTGACAATGGCGACAATAAAGGGTGTTGGACTGGATTTCATGAAGGAAAGGGCTATCGCAGCAAGGCAACCCGAAATAAGAATGATGGGAACAAGGCTGTTATTGATAATACCCACAAGGTTGTTGGTACTTTGGTTAAGTCCTGCATCAGTTGTCTGAGCAACGCCAAAGACTTCTGGGGTAAAGACAAGAAAGGCAAAGGCGCAAAATAACAGGAACTTAATCTGTTCAGAGGATGGAGTAAATTTTGGGTAAGTTTTCATCGGGGAGTCTCCTTTTGTTGATGAATGGGTTAATTTTTTGGATGAATGTGTTCTTGCGAAAGTTCAAAAAGGGCATCTTCATTCTCTTCAGAATTAGAAGTGAGAACCTCTTGCTCAGAAGTTGTTTCAGAGCTCAGCTCAGAATTTGAATTTGCTAAATTTTGATTTGAATTCAGATTGGAGAGTTGCTTTCCTTTCATATTCGAAGCGAAAGGGAGATGTTCAACTTTTCCTTCTATCTTTGTAATCACGACATGGGGAGTGAACCTTGATTGACCGAATTTATCTGTCCAATGCTGATAGGTAAGTTTTCCCTCCAAAGAAACATGATCGCCGCACTTGAGAACATCCTTAACCCACCAAACTGAAGATTCAGGAAATACCGATACCCGATGCCGGTCCGTTGCCGAATGCCATTCTGGTTCCCCGCCTTCGCGGGGACAAGCCTTCCACGAATGAGTGGTTTCTACAAAGAAAGTCATAAATTCTTTGCCATGTTGAGTGAGATAAGTTTTTGGTGCACGGCTAATAATTCCAATTAAAAGGACTTTGTTCATGAGAGTTCTCCGAGTTGTGGGGTGATTTCTTTTTGATGGGCAGAAGGGACTTCACAGAGACGAGTTCTGAAGTTTCGGACTTTAGGAAAAGTCCTTTGAGTCAGAGGCAAAATTTTCAAACGCAAATCTTCAATGTGAGAAAGAACTTGCGGGTCTGAACTTCCAATCCAGACGAGGCGATCACCTTCAACTTCCAAGAATCTGGCATTGTCTATGCTCTTCAGTTCTCCCAAAGAGACTGCATTTCTTGATTCAAAGTCCAATTGGGAGCACCACTCTCTCCACACCGGATCCTTGATGGAAGCAAGGACAGCGTTTGTTTCCTTTTTTCTGACTTCTTCAGAGAGTTTTTCGGTTTTTTGCTCGAGAAAGGCTCCATCGTCGAAATTGCCTTCCAAAACCTTAATCAAGTTCTCCTCAACAAGAATCCAATCCAGGCTTACACGCCATTTCCGAGGTCCTTGGCCCATCAAAAAAGGTGAGTGAGAAACACGCTCGCAAAACTGCTTCCACTGAGTTAAATCGCTCTCAAAATACAAAGGGAAAAGGGAATAGATGCGTCGTCGCCGCTCATCGGTTAGATGGGCAGGGGGTAATCCTTCCTGATTTACACAAGCGTTCCAAATTTCAAGAACTTCATCAAAAAAACTTTTATCAGAATTTTCGCGCGCGCCTTCTGCGTGATCTCTGTTTGTAGTCTTTGGTGTATTCTCTGTATAGGTATATGAATGTAAGTTTCTTACATTCGATTGTAAGTTTTTTACATCCGAATGAAAATTCTCTACACTCGAATGTAAAATTTTTACATTCGGGATTTCCTTGCTTTCCAGAGGCGAAGATAATAGGGACTCCTCCAAACTTTCATTCGAGTGTAAATTTCTTACATTCGATTGTAAGTTTGAGCTTTCAGTCGGTTGAGGTGACTTCTCTTCCAGAAGAGAAGAAGGAAACTCCTTCAAATACACAAGAGGCAAGTTACGGCCAATTGCCATCAAGTCTTCTTGGAGTTTTCTAAGATTAACACGGTATTGGGTTGTTTTATTCCATTTATCAATGGGATGGGCTCTTTCATCAATCCATCCTCGATCAATAAGAACTTTTAAGTACTTTCGCATGGTGGGATGGGATATCTCAAGCATGGTCTCTTCAATGAGATCGTGGGCTGTTTTGTAAATCCACCCATGGCGAGGGGGAACATTACAGTCAGGTCTAAAAGTGCGTTCCTCCTTTAAAAGAAGATCAAAATCTCTAACACGCTGAGTCCAATACATGAGTTGATTGAGAATCACAGCGCTGAACGGATCGCCTGTGAGTAGTACAAATTCTTTACGAATCACAGACACTTGTTCATTATCCGAGTGAACAGTTACAGAAGAGAGATGGCTTTGAGAAGAATCTCTCTCCTCTATAGTCACATTTTGTAAAGTCATGATCTGCTCCTCCCAGAATCACTTTCTTTTTTCTCAGCAAAGTGTGCTTTTGCAAAACCAGGTGGGGTATAGCCTTGCTCTTGAAGGTCACTACACACTTTTCTAAGATTGACGCGGTATTGAGTTGTTCGATCCAAGCTATTTTGTGGATTGGTGCGGATTTGAACCCATCCTCGATCGACAAGAAAGTTCAGATAACGATGAAAAGTCATAATGCTCACACAGAGCATTGTTTCTTCCATAAAGTTCTGTATCGTCTTACGAAACCATCCATGTTTGAGATACTGACTCTTTGAGGAAAGTTTCTTCTCCTCTTCAATATAAAGGTCAAAGTCAGGGACTCTCTGACACCAAGATAAGAACTGACCTAAAATGGCCGCCGTGTGTGGATCCCCTGTCAAAGTAATAAGCTCTTCCCGAATTAGGATGAGACGCGGCCTTTTCTTTTCCGAAGAGAGAGTTTTTGTGTTGATTGTTGTCGTATTCTGGAGAGGAGCTTTCCTCTCAGAAAAGTGTTGAGAGAATATGAGGACGCTCAATTAACCCTCCTCGATAAAGGTAAAATACCGTGGAACAGAGCGTCTAAAGATTCATGGGGTAAGACCTTGGCTACATACTCCCAGAACCCATAATTGTTAAGCTTTAAGTGTTCAATTGGATTTAAGGTAAGACAGAGAAAGTTGATCTCTTCTTTATTTCCAAAGTCATTAAAGGCTTCTAAGAGATTGCGATAAAAATCAAAGTATTTTTCTAAGTTGTTGGCTAAAGAAAAAGGATTCTCATGGCCTCTATAAAAACCAATCCGTCCTGTCCAGAGAGTATCCATCTCAGGCTGAAAGGTTAAGACGATTTCTCTAATCCTACGCTCCAGACTCCAGATGTTTTTTTCAAGCAGGAGAGTTCCTCCATAGACGCCATACTCATTGTCTGAAGCGATGATGAAAGTTGCATCTTCCAGTTCTTCCATAGGAAGAGAAAAGTTCTGATAGACTTTGAGAAGGTCCAAAAATGAGTCAATACGCGTTTGATAAACTTTATGATCACTTGGTTCAATAATGCTAAACATAGGTGCTCCTTATAGATTTGAACGTTTTTGCTCAAAACCCAATCAAGAGCCTTCACAGACAAGTCTGTTCAGAAAGGTAGACGTTTAGACTGTTTTTCGCTAAACTCCCTGACGTATAGGCCTTTACGGGTTCTGTACATGTGAGCACCTGTGGTTGTCGGAAAAACTGTCACAGGTGCTCTTGCTGTTTTTATTTTTTTGTTTCTACGGCTTCATTTTTCCTTGCTCCCTTCTCTTCTTTTTAAATTTTAATTTTTGAAAACACTTCATCAGTTGCCTCTTTTTCTTGGTGCTGTATAGCCAAAGCTTCAAACTGTTCAATATCTTCAATACGGTACAAAACTAACGTGCCCGCGTTAAAATATGGAGGCCCTTTCCCAAACCATCTCCATTGACCTAAGGTGCTTTCTTTGACACACCAACGAGCAGCTAAATCTTTTGATTTTAGGCGTAATTTTTTCATAGGTTCTCCTTTTTAGAATCCTCACTTTTTACAAGCCCTGGTTTCAAAAATTCTGCTTCACATAAAATAATTGCTAACAAGTACACCTATAAAACTCTTATTTATTGCATTCATCAAGAATAAATTTTGAAAATTGATCATTTTTTAAATGATCAATTCAATATAAGTAGACGTTTATAGATTCCAGTAGACATTTATAGATGTGTATAGACGTTAAAACACAGCCTTTCGCAGTATCATAAATGCAACACTATGGCTTTTTGAGTGAATTGGAAGTCATGGTTGTATGCTGCCTTAAGTTTTTCTCTTCAAAGGCTTCTATAGCCTCCAAACGATAAAGGTTCTGCCCCTCAATTTTTTGACAGGGGGGACCTTTTTTAAGCCATCTCCATTGCCGTAAGGTCGCAATGGGAATCTGCCAACGCTTGGATAATTGTTTTGGTGTTAAAAAAGAAGAGCGCATGATTTACTCCTGTTCATTCCCTGTTAAAGAATTTTTAAAAGCCGAGATCATGGTTAATCGTAGGCTTTGCTTGCAGACGGAGAGATATGATTTTTTAAAATCACACTCCTAACTGAATGCAATGCTCAAAACTTAGATAAAAAAATGGACACAACTATATCCTCAAAAACTGTCTAATTAGACTAATTAGCTAATTTCTAAAGAAAATTTTTAATTTTGTGGATCATAATTGAATTTCATGTAGTTTTATTTCAATTCTCTTCCTATGAGGGGAATCTTTTGAAAAATGAGTTTTTACTGTTTCCAAAGCTTGGGCTAGATAATGAGCAGACTTATTTTTAAATGCTAGAGATAACTGAGCATTTCCTTCTTTCACTGCCTGTGTAGATCTCTTTAAGAATAATTCTGCCAAAATTTCGAGAGTCTTATAGCTTTCTGGGTGTTGAGTTTTCTGGAAAATTTTTAAAACTTTACTCAAAAGAGTCTCTGCAACTTCTAAATGCCCCTCTAAAATATAAGTTTGTCCTTGATCTCTTAAAATACGCGCTGTTTCAATATGATCTTTACCAAATTCTTTTTCGTAGATAACTAAACCTTGATTAAGAAAATCTTTAGCTTTTTCATGCTGACCAAGATCTCTATAAACGCTTCCTAAAGCAGCTAAAGCGGAAGCCGTTCTTATATTTTCCTCTCCACAAGTTTCTTTATGGACAATGAGAGTTTCCTCAAGGGTAATCTTAGCCTTTTCAAGTTGTCCAAGTTCTCTGTAAATGTTACCTAAAAATACAGTGATCCAGCCAATATCTATATGATTTTCAGGTAGATATTGTTTGGCGATGATAATGGCTTCTTCAAGCAATAATTTAGCTTTTGCATAGTAGCCTAACTTTTCATAAGTATTTGCAAGGAATGTTGATTGCCAAGCAATATCGAGACGGTTTTTTAAAACATGGGTTCTATGAATGAGAAGAGCCTTTTCCTGTAAGCTTTTAGCTTTTTCGTACTCTCCCAATTCAACGTAGGTATTACCTAAAAAAGCAGAAGTTCGTGCAAGCCAAAAATAGTGAGTAGGAAAATGTTCTTGATAGAGCTTATGGCTTTGTTCGAGAAAACTTTTGGCTTTTTCATAATTTCCTAGGACTGTACAGGCATCTCCTAAATAGGTTAAAGCCCTTGCGATGTGAGGGTGAACTTCAACAAAATACTCTTTATAAGGTGTGATCCTGTTCTCAATTACATTTTGAGCTTCTTCATGATTTCCAAGTTCCATGTAAATAGTTGTCAGATAGGCTAAGGCGTTAATAATATGGAGATGATTAGATGCAGGATTTTTTTCCGGCTCTTCGAAGCTCTTTTCGAGAATTTGCTGTCCTTTAGCATAATTCCGAAGAGAGTAATACATGGCTCCAAGCTTTCCTTCTACAAGACTTCTCATATCATTAGGAAGCAAGTTGTGATGATGTAAGAACGTTTCACAATGAATAAGTAATGCTTTTATTGATGAAAGATCCTCTTCATCGGTTATAGAAGTCATATAATCAGTTAAGGTTTGTGAGATTAAAGCAAGAAGCTCATTTCTCTTCTCTAAATCTAACCTAGAGATAAGATAGGCTAAAATAATTTCTTGCGTACTACGATGAATTGAAAACGCTTCTGTAGAATGAGAATGAATGGGCATTTCATTGGTAATAAAAGAATGTTTCTTTAGGTAATAAATAAAGTTATCAACAACCTCTCCATTTTTATAAGCTTCTAAAAGATTCCTTGGGATATTTTGGGAATCTAATAAACTAATGAGTAACAATAAACTTTCAAAGTCTTTATGGGCCTCTATAAGATGTTTTAGAGAAAGCGTGATGATGTTATATCGTGTTTTTGGGTATTCTCCTACTTCTGTTAAAATAGTTTTTTGGATTGAGTTAAAATCTTTGTTACTTTCCTTAAGACGTTCTAAGTACTTATCGTAAGAAATGTTCACTGATTTTAAGTAGTAGGCAGCTATGGAAATATCTAAAGGGAAAGAGGGAAGCTTACTTAGAAATTCCATGACTTTATCAATTTGATGGGGATCAAATTGGAAAGATTTTTCATGGCTCATGATTTTTGTAAAAAGAGTAAGACTCTCTTGAGGAGTTAATTCTCCAACTTGGAGCGTCTGGGATACTGAATAACTATTTTTAATATGATTATCTCTTGTTGTTATAAGCACCCGTCCTTTTCCCCAGCTGCTCATGTCATAAGGGAAATATTTTTTTATGGTCGCAAAATTTTCAACGTTGTCATAGATAAGAAGCCAGTCGGAGCAAGATTTAAGTCTTTCTTGAACAAATTGAAGCAGTTTGATTTCTCTTTCAACCGGATCTGTAATCGCTTGTATATCTTCTAAAACCTTTTGATTATTCCATGCCTTAGCTAAAGCGACTGCGAGCGTCTCAAAAGAAGAGATAAGACTTTCTACTGTTTCGGCGTTAATTTCCCAGATGATAGGAGCCACTTGTTGGCTTCCATATTGTCGAGCAAGAGTGGTTTTTCCTGAGCCACCTGGCCCTACAAGGGCTATTATCGGAATATCTTGTTGTTCCTTAAATTTATGATGAATATGAGCAATAAGCTCAGGACGGTCAAGAAAGGACGATTTTGCGGGCATCACAAAAGTTGAGCGAATAGGGGACTGTTTAAGATTTTGTATTTGCACTTGCTTTTCTTCTTGTGTGAACCACATTTCTTGCCTCCAAATCAATTTGTGTATTATGAAATAAACTATACCTACGAAAAAAATAAAAATTAAAAAAATTCCCTTTTTATTTTTGAGGAGGGTGATAGCTTTATGGGGTATTTTCTTTTTATGTGTTGCTGCCTCTTCTTCGGAATTTATAGGGAACTTTAACTCAAAAAAACCATGTAACCCCTCATATTGTTCTTTAAAGTTAGTAATGATTTTACTAAGATTAGTAGCGGGAAGAAGCTTTTTTAGAATATCAAAGACGGATAAATAGTAGCTTGATTGTTCAGAAATATCTAAAAAATCTACCTCGAAATGCTCCCTAAAGATACCATTGGAGTCTTTCTTACTTAAGAAAAGTCGGAGATTAGGCTTCTTTTTGTTTACACTCTCTATTTCATCGTTTGCCATTGCGCCCAAAATTTCAGCAGAAATACCAACTTGTTTTAAATGATCTTTAAGATGACGGATAAATATATCTTTGCCATTTTGATCTTCCCCATAAATGATGAGGCAAACTTGTTTGCCTGTGCGGTTTAATTTTGAGACTTCTTTTAAGCTTTTTTCAAAGGCTGCATAAATGATTAAATTTGCATAGTGTTGCTTTATAAAGGGAAATTTATGCGATTTCTCAATAAAATCAATGACTCCCTCACGGGAATTACATCCAAGCTTTAAGATGATGTTATGAATGTGTGTTAATACAGTGTTAGGAGCGATGGACAAAAGAGAGGCAATCTTGTTGGTGCCTCTCACATTTAAAAGACAGGAAATAATATCAATTTCTCTGGGGGTAAAATTAACGTTGTTAATAACGGCTAATTGCCCCACATGCATGTTTTGTAAAAATGAAAGATCGTGCATAAACCACGCTTTTCTTATGTCTTATTTTAAGGTTCCCTGCTTGCAAATTGATTGAATTCAATGTTTTTTATAAGTAACGTATTCAAATTTTCTTTTTTTGTAAAGAAAGGTTGTTTTTTCTTTTCAAATCAAATGATTGTTTATTAATTTTTCTCTTCAAAAAATCAATAACTCTCAACAGAGCTCTAATATTATTCACAAACAACAAACTGAGTTTTACGCAGCAACATCCATGAAATAGCGGATGTGTCGTCGTAAGTGTCCAATCTGTGGCCCCCCTCGAGTGATCTCACTTTAGGGGAGTATTTTTTTCGTTCCCCCACCACAACGAGCTATTAAGCTTTTATCTTAAAAAAAAGGAAATAGCATAATAAAAAAAATATAAAATCATCCTCTAGAAAAAGGCCAGGAAAAGCAGTATTTTCTCCACCATTTGATCATTAATTTCCATTCTACAGACATTAATATTAGATCGAAATTTCATTTTGTTGCTGTACATATGGCAGCAGGTGAGATCAACATTAAAAAGTTTGATTCCTTTATCTTTGATATTTAGGAGTTTCTGAGCATCTTAAGAAAATAAAGTCACAATCATTGGCTATGGAATCAAGAGGAATATATTGGGTTCCTCTTTATAATATTCTGGAAGAAGATTAGAGGTATGTTTTTACTGTCAGCTAAACAGGTTCCCGGATTTTTTCATTCTCACATTGGATCAAGCACATTAAAATGAGTTAATCGATTTGTATGTAGTAAGTTTACCTCCCGACCTATAAGGCCAGCTGCTAGAGGAATAGGACGTAATTCCCCAGGATGCTGTGGGTTTGGTTCCCAGATCCTAACATCAAGCCCACTGATTTGAGCTAAAGCATAAAGTGTTCCTCTCCCACTTCTAACATAACTTAACCATCTTTTGCTTCGAATGAACTCACTCCTAATAAAGTTTTTATATGTAAGTTCATCGTGAGTAAAAGCATCAATTTTTATGTTTATCTCGTGAAGAGAACTTATTGCCTTTCTAAGGTGAAGAAGTAACTTTGCTCTTTCGCCTTGATAATTCTGAAGATCTTGCCTAGCCAATTGAATAAGATCCTCTAGCGTAGGATCGGCTGGAAGAACGAGACCAATAATTTGTCGACGTAGGGAATCTACACGTGTTTGATGCTTATAATATTGATATCTTAGTTCGTTCGGAAGATTCTCACCCGCAAAATGTCCAGCAAGAAAACTCACGCGAATATCTTCTGCAACGGCCGCTCTAACCGACGCATCATTTTCCCTGTCCAAAAGCCTCTGTACAGCATCTTCTCTTGTAAAACCTAAAGCACTAAAGCCACAATCTCCATCTTTTGGAATACCTCGTTCTTGAAAATTAACAGTGATATTCGGAGCTTGTCGTACAATCCACTGACCTTCGATCGCATGATGTGGTAAGTTTACCCCTTGAGAAATTAAAATACTACGAGGATTATCAAGGATATCGTAAATCTCAGTTACAAAGAAATTCAGGGAGTCCAAAAAAGAAATACGTCCAGTGGGCTGCCGTCCGAAGGTAAATCCAAAGATATCTTGTAATACCAGATTTGTATCTCTATGTCGTGTGTTGACGTTGTGTTTTTCAAAGTCAATTGCGTCGTTTAAGTGCGCCAGACGATTCCCCATGAGCCTAAGGCTTAGAGCCTGTCTTTCGATGTTTCTTAAAAGACCAGGATTAAGAGAACGAATTCTTTGGATAGATAAATGTATGGTATCTATATAATCACGGAGTTGAGGCAAATGATATTCGACAGAGGCCCAATTAAGGTCGTCTTTTCTTTCATCTCTTATATCTGCAACAGTTGGCTCCATCTCATAAATTTTTTGGATCAGCTCATGAGCTTTTTTTGCCGCACGACGTAGATGGCCGTATAATTTTTCTTCAGGAGAAGGAATGTAACCATATTGCCCTTTAAAAGCTTGGACCCAAGGCATCCAGTTTGTAATAGCAAAGCGAGCTAAATATGTCTGAAGAAAATTAATCGCAGCGTCATCTCCAAAAGTTTTTTTCCTTATATCATAATTTTTTTTAATTGTCGCATTTGTAAAAAAGTTATTTATAAACGCTTCAAATTCATCATTAATATTAAAGTGATCAAGAAGAGGTCTTATCTTTTCCGAGCACACTCTCTCTTTGTTAACGGCATTTTGATAGTTAAGAAATGTTTTAAGCATCTTTGGCTGATGTTGAAAAATCCTCTTAGCTTCTTCTATAAAAAGATCTGGTACAGAGAAAAGTGTTACAATAGCATTTTGGATCGCTGGAAAGTTTGGCTCTAAGCAGTTTACAGCTATTTCTCCTAAATATTGTGATAAGGTGGCACTAGAACGAGAAAGTCCTATTCGTGTGCCAATAAGCTGATTAAACTGATGGATAATATCGTGATCTCTTTGCATATCCGCATGAAGTGGAAACAGAGACCCTATGGCCGCTTTAAAAGCATTCACTTCAAGACCTGTAGAAGTTTCAAGTTCTTCTCTTAAACGATTTACTCTTTCTTCTAAGCTTTTATCCCGCATCTCAAAGGTTTTTCGCAAAAGGGTAAAATCAGGAGGAATGACAATATTTGAAGGCCTATTGCCAAGAGGTGCAAATGCGGGTGGAGGTGACTTAGGAAGATCACAGGTTTTGACTATGTTCATCAATCTTTCCAGATGCCCATGGATCGTGGGTGGGGATGGGAAGCTTGTATTCTCCCACAAGGCCTTACAATAATTACTGAAAAACTGAGAAATAGTATTCATTTCACCTAAAGCATCAACAATAAATCCAGTATAAGCATCATCTGCGAAAAGCGTTTTAAAGCGAAGAGGTAGTTCTAACTCTAATCCTCCAGCATGGCAAAGTTCGTTACGGAAGTCCTCAATAACCTTCCAAAATTCATCATTCTGAATCATTCCTTTGACATTTTGAGTAACCCCTTTTGCTGTTTCTCCCAACATTGATAACGAGCGAAAAAATGCATCCTGCATAACCGAAGGCCACTGTGTAAGGGGAAGAATAGGCAGAGGGAGAAGATCCACTGGATTACCCATATGAAAGACAAATAGGTGAGCAAAATCTTTCGCAAAATCACTTATATCTTGGAGTTCTGGGTATCTTTGTAAGATTTGATCTATTCCAGGCTTTATATTTTCTTTTTTAAAGGAGCCAGTATAAGGTTGATCAAGAGCTTCTGCGAGATCAGTGATAATAAATTCTTTCACATAAGGAATTATTTCTCTTAGAAAATCCCTGATTTTAATTATATTGGCATCTATACGTTTAATATCATCTTCTCTCTTAAACATATTTGCATGATGAAGATTTAAAGCGAGAGCATGCAGTAGTTTAAACGGGATGGAAAAATAGAAAGTCTCTCGAAGTGTTGGCGGCTGAAGGGCAACATCTTTTTGAAAATATGTTTTTGGAAAAGAGGTCGTAATTCCCTTTCCCAAATCGTGAAGTCTGCTTCTCGCATAGTGTAAAAGAAATTTTTTAGAGTCTCGCTCTTTCCAAAGAGCATTAGGGTAATGAGAGATAAAGTCGCGTATTGGAAGTTCAACCTGATTAGCTAAAATATCACCATCAAATTCTAAATCAGCAATATCTTCCATAGGTTCTAAAACTTCTACTAAAAGATTAGCTATGTTTGCGTGCCTACTCATCTGTAGTAGAGATCGTCGAAATTGACTAATAGTTTCTTGTAGTTCCTCTCTATGTTCAGGATCAATTTGTCCTAAAACATGAGAGTGTTCAGCAATGATATCTGTAAGTACTTTTTGATAAGGAAAAGCCTTTGAAAGATTAGGAAATTCGGTAATGTAGTTTTCATCAAGGAACGCACCTAAATTAACAGATTGTGCCCCACACCAATGCGTAGCTAAGAAGTTCAATCGCTGCATCCATGGCTCAGCAGCCAAAGTCTCTAATGCGCGTTCCATCCGGGGGCGTAAACTCTTATCAGTGGCCATTTCCATGCATCCTGATAAGAGTGGTTTTAAATCCTTAAAGGGATAAGTAAAACTTTTTTCACCCTTCAAGTCTTGAAAATGTAAAAATTTCACACCTTGTTCGTATCGATAGCGCAATAAATGATAGGCTTGAACAAGAAGAGCTTCTTGCGTGAGGGAGATATGTTCTGGAGAAAAAATATATTTTGTTGGATCAAGTAGATCGGAGAAGTGCTCTAAAGTACCAAGAATGGTGTCAACTCCGGCTCTTTCAAATGAATCCATTGCCGAATCAGTTCGAGGTAAAATTCCTAATACACCCCTTAGCCTCCATAAACGTAACTTTGAATGCGAGTATGAATTTTCGTTCCTAAAACTGGGTTGAGTTATACGCCGCCTTTGCTGTTCAACGAATTGTTGCAGTCTTTCCAAACCTGATGGGCGATCTGGAACATCATCAGCAATAATTGTGCTCAATGGAATTCCCACAAGCAGAAAGCCAAATTCTCCTGGCTGTTCTAAAATTCCAAAACGTTCATCTATTATTTCATCTTCATTATCAATAAAGTCTGGAAGGTGACTAAAAAATACATCTTCATCTGAAGAGCTTAATGAATCTTCCTCTTTATTATGTATGGTTTGAGATGAAGAAGCTCCATTGCTTTTTTTTCTCTCTGATTTAGGGGGAGTTGGAGTAAGGGGATCTGAGAAAAGGTCATCATCTCCTTTTTGCATTGCTAAAAGAGAAGAAGAAGTTAGTAGAAATAAACTAAAAAAGCCAAGGGATAATTTGCATTTCATAAAACCTCTTCTGTTAAGTGTTTTGTTAGTCTATACCTTTAGAAGGTGTTTAAAAAGTAAAATAATAAAATTTTAAATGTATGAACAGAGTCTAAAGGAGAGGCTGTAGTATTTCACCATTACGCCTTACGAAATCTCTTATACTCACAGAAACAGAGAAGCTACCTAGGATACGCTAACATGCTATTGCAGTTGGAGGATCCGCATTGCGAAATCAAATCCAACCTAATAGGGATATCAATTTCTTTCAGTATGAATTTAAAGCTTATAATCGTGAAGATGAGCTTTGCTCATTGCCAATTGACACCTCTCAGTAAGATTATGCAAAGTGGTCGCGCAACCTATTATTGCAAGGCATGCCAACGATAAGCTTCTCTTTTATGATCCTTGATTCTGGAACGTTAGATGAAGAAGAGTCTTTAAACCCGAGTTAGTAAATAATCCTCTGAAGAAACTATGCGGCAATTTTTTTCTGATTTTTCCCATGTTTTCCAAGACCAGTGCCTTTTGCGATAGCCGTACGAACCTTAGCATAGTTAGGAGCAACCATGGGATAGTCATTGGGGAGTTCCCACCGTTCGCGATATTGCTCAGGGGTCATGTTATAGGCTGTTTTTAAATGACGTTTTAACATTTTCATACGACGCCCATCTTCAAGGCAGATAATAAAATCTGGTGAAATAGAGTTTTCAACAGAGACCGCTGGGTTTGAAGGCGCACCCAATACAAAAGATTGTTTAGAGTTGATATTGCGTAGACTGTGGTGAACGAGTTGAATAAAGTTAGAGACGTCTTCGGTCTTCATGATATTATTTGAAACATACGCGGCTACAATATGAGCAGCAAAAGTGGTAATATCTGATAATTCATGATTTTTTAGCATCTTTATTTCCTATTTTGATTGATAATAAGATTATAATGTATTGCACAATAAAATAGCAATATCAATATATTTTTTGTTTTTATTAATAGCATGGATTTTTTTTTAAGTAGCTACAGGATAACTTTAGAAAATCTTCTTTTTCTGATTAAAGAACAAGAAAGGGGGGTAACTAAACATGAGCCTTACGCAAAAAATAATTGGTTTGATAGCCTTTATGTTGCTTGTAACTCTCATTTATTGTCTTTACTTGGTTCACCAGTCGCTATTTTTTCATATGAAAGATTTTAATAAAACCGCCATCCAAAAGAGGACTAACTACAGATAAGAATGGAAAAGGAAGCGGATGATTTACACAAAAGACGAGAAGGGTTGAGAGAAGAGGTAGCTGCCCATTTTAAGAACGTCAATGAAAAACTTCATAAAGGAAATTAAGACATGATTGAAGAGCTTCAAAAGTCTCAAGAAAAACGTAATACTTTTTTTAACGAAATGATCTTCTGGTGGAAATTCCCCTAGTGGAATTTTCATAGTGGATAAACGAGTCAAGTTCGGAATAATGGGGGAGTACTTTAAATAAAATTAATCAACAATCAGAGGTAAAAATGAAAAACTATATATTTTTTTTAAGTCTATGCTCATTTGTTTCACAGTCAGCTGTTGCTATTAATATTGGGTTAAATTTAGGAGACGACCTGGAACCCAATCAAAAAGCTGCTTTTAAGATGGCTAAATCAAGGTGGGAAAAAATCTTAATTAATGAGGATTTACCTCGTGAAAGTAATAGTGAATACGATATTGTAATAAATGCAAATGCTATCACTATTGACGGGGTAGGCAAAATCTTAGGGCAGGCAGCTCCAACGCATTTAAGGCCGCACTCGTATATACCAACGAGGGCTACTATGGAATTTGATAAAGCAGACTTACTAGATATGACCCGCAACGGAAGTCTCTCAAATGTGATCATGCATGAAATGGGGCATGCGTTAGGCTTCGGCAGTATATGGGAGCATTTAAACTTAATAGATGGGGATGTCAGCAACCCCCTCTTTATAGGTGATAATGCACGAGAAGTATACAGAAGTTGGCGAAAATCTAAAACGTTAATGTCAGTTCCATTAGAGAACATTTCTAGCCCGGGTACATTTGGATCGCATTGGAAAGAAGGCATATTTGGAAATGAACTAATGACAGGATTCCTCGATAGTGGGTCTAATCCATTAAGCTTACTTACAATAGCTGCATTTAAAGATATGGGATATGAAGTTGACTATGGTCAAGCTGAAGTTTATTCTTTACCAGCTATTACTCGTGTTGTGCGGCCATATGATTTGAGTTTGCTCCACTTCTCCCCAACGCCGCGGCCTTCTTGCTATTGTCATGCTACGACCGTTCTTCCAAAGGTTTATTACAGTAAATTATATTCATCTTCAATATATTCACCTCCAATATATTCATCTCCGTGTGACTACTACTGCACGATTCAGTAATAAGATGTGAGGTTCACAAGTTTATGTGCTGATATATCTAGCACTTTGAGTTTTTTCTACAAAAAGTATGAGTTGAGTTTTATGCTCCTCATACTTTTTAGTTTATAACTCTACTGCTGAAATTGGTGGGCAATACTGAGGTTTGGGTTTGATCTATGCATTAGCTAAAGAAGTCGTAGTGCTTAATAGATAAAGACAAAGAAAATATTTAAATAGCCTGCTTAGGAAAAGAAAGGTTCGACTTTTTCAATTTTGCTCCCCATGTGCTCCCCTAAATTTTTTCTTTTGATTTTTGCTTTCGAAAAACCTAGCGTTTCTCTGGTGCCGGATGTCGGAATCGAACCAACGACCTACTGATTACAAATCAGTTGCTCTACCAGCTGAGCTAATCCGGCTTTCAGTAGGTATATACCCTATGAAAAGAAGAAGGCCAAGAAAAATATCTCTATTTTGTAAAGGATGCAGGGTATAAAGGATATAAGGACGCAAGAACCGTATTCTTCTGACCACTTATAAGCGGCAGCATTTCATGACCAAACTCACAGGAGGATACGAGTATTTCCGCTGACTGAGGTTGAAAAGTCTTTTCTTCCTGTTTGTTGTGATGGACCAGATGTTCGCCTCCTTCGTATTCACTTTCTAAGGTAATGGTAAGGAGATGGGAGGCATCCTTGATAAATTTTTTCATCCACTCAAGGGAGATAAAGTCACCTTCTTCATAAATATGACATTCACAGCGTTGGATATTGAAATGAGGGAAAGATAAGATACTTTTCACGAGACTCCTCATTTGAATTGAATTCACAACATCAAAAATAACTTCGTCCGCGATGGTCTTTGTTCTGTGTTTTTTTATGGGGAAGGTTTTAAAAGAATGGGGCGTAGATTTAGTTTGAAAGTGTTTTTCATAAGCTAAACGGCTCGTTTTATAATTTATGGTTTTCCATTGATCAGCGGCGAGAAACAAATATTTATCAGAAATAAGACAAGCGCCATCTTGTAAGAAGTTACTTCTTAACGCCTCTATAGCTTTTTTTTCCCTTTCCAGTCTCATGAAATGCTCTATCAACTTATTAAATTTTAAGCCTATAGTATAGGGTCAAACAGAGGCGTCAATGAAGAATAAATTTACGCTGCGAGTCGATCAGTTAAAACTGGAGGTTTTAGAGATGATGTCTTGACTGTGGATCGTTCCTTTGTAAGAGAAAGAAGACCATGGAAAAGCCCATCTATCGACTCCTGAGGTCTATTTTCGACTACGTAGGGCCAGAACCCTAGGGCTTCTGTACACAGATACTCCCCTGGATCTAAAATTAAATAAAGAAAACTTACATCATTCGCTGTTCCAAACTTTGCCAGCTCTTTGTAAAGCCGTTGATAAAAAACTTTCCCCATGGCTTCGAAATCAAAAGCTGCATTTTGAATTTGAAGGCTAATACTGCACGTCCACACCTCTTTCTTATGACAGGAAATGGCCATATCTCGATACCCCATCTTCCGGTGAAGAGAAGACATTTTGCTTTTAACAAGCAGGGCTCCACCGACATACCCCTCAAGGACATTGTTTTCAATAAGGTAAGTTGCTTTTTCTTTGTCTTGAAACGGGGTATTTAAATTGGGGTTATTATCAAACAATTTTTCGAAAAGGGTGATGGAGTCTCTATAAAGATCATGATTTTTCGGGTGAACAGTTGTAAACATAAAATTCTCCTCATTTAACAAAATAAAAATATCATTTTTTTAAGACTAACTATGACTTCTATTATACATAAAGCTTATTAAATATATACATTTAAATTTAGTCAGAAATGATGGGTAAAATCGGTCCTGACCTTGTTTTTTTTGAAGCAGCCCTTGGGTTGTGGGCTTTTTCATAAAAATAGTGCTCATAAAACGTTATACATAAAAAATATTTTATACTAGACGTATGAGCGAAACTTTTATATGGATAGCACATAAAAAAAATTGTCACAATACGGTTTTATACGCTTGTGTCATATTTTTAGATCTCTAAAATTTGAAAGGTCTTTATCATTAATAATATAGGAGTTAACTGAAGAAAATAGATTATGGATGCAAGAAAAAAAACAGCAGAGCGAATTAAGGCTGCCCGGAGTATGGCAGGTTTCGCTGAAAGAAAAGCTTTCTGTTTGAAGTTTAATCTTCCTCTTGCAACGCTTGAAGCATGGGAGCGTGGGAAAAATCCCCTTACTTTAAAAGGGGCCAAGAGAATTATTGAGGCTTTAAAATCAGTCAATATTTATTGTTCTGAAACATGGCTTATGGAAGGAAAAGGATTTTCTCCAAGAACCTTGGATGAAGTTTCTGTAGAGCTTGATCTTTCAGCTCCTCACACTTTAAGTTCGATTGAAGACAATTTAAGAATCGCAAAGGAGATTTCTACCTTTAAAACCCTTAATGAAGGCGCTATTGTTACTATTGTCAGTGACAGTGGACTTTCTCCTTTTTTTGAAGAAGGAGATTATGTAGGTGGGATTAAATATACGGGAGCTTCTCTAGATAAAGCGCTTGAAAAAAGATGCATTGTTGAGCTTATGGGGGGAGCTATGATTGTGCGTTTATTAATTAAAGGCGCTCATGGAACCTATACCCTTCAACGAACAAATTCTGCTCTTAAAGTCCCACCTCAAGCAGAAGAAAATATTGCAATTCTTTCTGCAGCTCCTATTATTTGGCATAGATCATTTTTACAATAGGAGGCCCTTGATGGGAGGACGGATACTAAGAATTGCCACCATGGGGCAGCCCATCCTGCAAAGGTCTGCAGAGCTCGTCAAAGGTTACAATGATCCCCAAGTCGTTCAGTTAATTAAGGACATGGAGACTACTGTCCATTACATGAATTGTTCAGGACTTGCGGCACCACAAATCTTTGTCCCCTTGCGGGTTGTTATTTTTCGGGTCTTAACGACGACGAGTAATCCTGCCTATGAACTGACGCCTAAATACGATCCTGAGGGGGTTCCTTGGACGGTGATGATCAATCCAACGATCACGCCTCTCTCCGATGAAATGACCTTGGGATGGGAACAATGTCTTTCTCTTCCAGGGTTAATGGGACGGGTGTCCCGCTATCATTCGATAGAGTACAAGTTTCTTAATAAGAATGGACAGGAAGAAAAACGCACAGCCCATGGCTTTCATGCTCGCGTAGTACAGCATGAGTGTGATCATTTAGAGGGCATTCTCTACCCCCAAAAAATCAAGAATATGAATGAGTTTGGTTTCACGGATGAAATTTTAAAAAGTTGGGATTAGTTATTCTTTAAAGGCCGCATAAAAGCATTTGATGATGTGGTGAATTTCACTTAAATATTGCTCTTCTTTTAAAAGCTGATAAAACTCTTTAGGAGAGGCCTCTGCTCCTAAGGCAATAATTTCTTTTGTATCTTTTCCAAATAAGCCAATGGTTAAGCCTGACTTAACTTTGCAAACCTCATTACGCTCCATCATAACTTTTTTTGCCTCTCCGGCAGGATGTAGGGCATCCCACACAATGAGAGGAAAACTTGAGTGCATAACACCGCGTAAAAGGGGATCCACTTTATGATAGTTATTTTTCTTGTAAAGATCTCCCCATTCTTTGTTGGAAAAACAAGATGTTAAAACCTTGTTTTTTTGAATAAGGCCATAGCTGAAATAGTTAACACCTACCCTTTTAAAAGCATCATATGTTAAACGTAGGTGTTCATTTTTTGTTTCCAAAAGTTCCCATCTCATTTATCACACTCCTCAATTGTCAAGTTAATATCGGGCCTCTTTAGGTAGCAGAAGTTAATATTTTGCCTTCGTGAACTTTCTTTCGAGAAAGGGCACTCAAACATAAAATAAAAGTTGCCGCTAAAAGCATTAAATAAAAGGCTGGCGCATATAAACTGGCTTGCTTGACTTCAAGTAAGTAAGTCATCAGCAAGGGAGATGTGCCCCCGCAAGCCGCCATTCCTAAACAAAAATTAATGGAAACGCCGCGATAACGGGCCTGAGTGGGGAAAAGGGTTTGCATATACCCATGGCCTGATCCTGCAATGCTTGCTACGAGAATGCCAAGGAGCGATTGTCCAAGTAATATAAGAATAGGATTGAGAGTTTGTAACAAAAAGAAAGCGGGATAAGCCCCTATAAGAACGATACTTCCAGCAATAATCATCGCTTTATTGCCGCCAACCTTATCAAAGAAATATCCTGCAAGAGGAGAGCCAAACATAAAAAAAGAAAGGCCTAAGAGATTATATTGCATAGCAGTAGCTGGGTCCAAGCCTAAATATTTTGACATATAAACATTTAAAAATCCAAAAAGAGTATAGGACAGAGCCCCATTAAGGGATCCCACCATAAAAGAAATAAACGAGCTGATAGGAAAGGAGGAGTAAAGCTGGATAAGTCCCATATGCTTTTTGACCTTTTGCTCCTTTAAGGCAGTGAATTCTGGTGTTTCATTCATGTACATACGTATAAAAAAACCGATAGCGCTAATGAAGGCACCGAAAATAAAAGGAAAGCGCCACATCCACTCCGCCCCAAAGCTAGAGATTAAATAGCCGGAAAAGGTGGCTGTAATGGCACCGATGACGCAGGAGGCTGTGATTATACCTCCCACAGTTCCCGGTTTCATTTTTCCAACGTGTTCAAGGGCAAAAATAGCGGCTCCATTATATTCTCCTCCTGTACACAAACCTTGTAAGAGGCGGCAGAAAATAAGAATAAGCGGTGCTAAAATACCTAATTGGTCATATCCAGGTAGAATACCGATCACCAAGGTGGGAAGTCCCGTCAGAAGAACGGTTGCGCTTAAAGCCATTTTGCGGCCAAATTTGTCTCCAAGGTAACCGAAAACCAAAGCTCCCAGGGGGCGCATAATAAACCCAACAGCAAAAACGCCCCAACTTGCAATTAAAGAAGCTGTGGGATCTTCAAGGGGAAAGAAAATCCGTCCAATTGTGGCGGCAAAAATCCCATAGATTGTAAAATCAAAAAATTCAAGAGCATTTCCCATGACGGTTGCGGGGAGGATTTTAAAATACAACGTATTTTTTTGTGCGTTTGCTGACGTCTTCATAGGTCCTCTCTTTTCTTATTTTTAGAATTTAGGTTATTAGTCTCAACCCATATAAATGTGCTGACCAATTCAATTATTGCATACCTGAAATGCGAATAATGAAAAATAACTGGCATATGATAAGTTCTCTGCCAACGCTTTAAAACTAGGGAAAATTCCCCTATGCTGTTGATTTTATCAAAATTGAGGGAAAGTACACTATATCAAAAGGGTTCTTTATTTTTTAGCCTTAAGAAATGCCTTCCGATTATGGAAGCCAAACATAGGAGAAATTATATGACTTTAAAATTCACCCCTTTCATTATTGCTGCCTTAGCTCTTTTTTGTTTCAACACTTCTAATGCTTGGTCAATGGCGTGTGATTGTGGAGAACACGATTGTAGCCATGAAAGAAAAACATTTGTCTCAACTTTACCAAGTTCGGGGAAGTGGAAAGATAAGGTTACCCCTAAAAGCCTTTGGAAATGCCAAGATGTAGAAGATCTCGGAAATGCAAATCTACTTTGTGAAATGTGTGAGAGAGAATATGTACGTTATGCACATACAATGAAGCACACTAATCACGAGAATTTAACGGTTGGTTGTATTTGTGCGGGACATATGGAAGGAGATCTTAAAGCCTCTAAAGAACGTGAGTCTTATCTTCATAGTCGTCAACAGCGCAGAGCAAGATGGTTAAGTCCTAAATGGAAAACTTCTGAAAAGGGAAATTCATATAAAAAAACGCGAAAAAGTTCCCATGACGAAGTTTCACATCATATTGTCATGATAAAGAGTAAATATAATCAATATTCTGCGATTATTGATGGCGCAAAATTAGGAAGTTGGTTCCAAAACATAGCAGAAGCCCAGTATGCATCCTTTGATTATTTGTGGCCTGCAAAAAAAGCCTTTTAGAAAAAGCTGTTTATATAAGGGGAGAAGAGATTAATTTAGATAAAATCATTTTCCCCTTATAAAAAATCAACTATGCTCTCTTCATATAACAATCACAGAGAGCTCTATTTCATGATTGAAGCCCGCCTAAAAGAGTTAGAGATCGCCCTTCCGGCTCCAACGCTGCCTGCTGCCAATTATGTCCCTTTTATAAAAACAGGATCTTTCCTTTTGGTTTCTGGCCAGCTTCCTCTTTTAAATGGGGAAGTTCACTATAAGGGAAAAGTGGGCCAAGAGTTTTCTCTTGAAGAAGGTCAGGAAGCCGCGCGCCTTTGTTGCTTGCAGATTATTGCCCAAGTCAAGGAAGCATGTGGAGGTGACCTTAATCGGGTTCGTCAGTGTCTTCGCCTCGGAGGATTTATCAATTCGGTGGAAAATTTTACGGATCATCACAAAGTGATGAACGGGGCCTCTGATTTAATGATTGCCGTTTTTGGAGAGAAAGGACAACATGTCCGCGTAGCTATGGGGGCCGCCGCCCTTCCTTTAAATGCGGCTGTCGAAATTGAAGCATTGTTTGAGGTGGCTTGAGTGATGAAAAAACGTTTCCCAAAACCGTCTCAAGATCCCTCCCGCCTTTGGCTTTGGGGCACTCATGCATGTCTTGCTGCCCTTCAGAATCCAAAACGTCAATGCCACCGTCTTTTTCTGACGGAGGGTGCTGCCAAAGAGTTTCCGCCTTCGCCTAAGGCTCAAGTTGTAGACTCTGTTTCCCTCTCAAAGATGCTTCCTGAAGGCGCTGTTCATCAAGGCGTTGCGATGGAAGTGGCGCCCCTTCCAGAGTCATCTTTTCCAGGGCTAAGAAAAAAAGAAAAGGGCGTTCTTATTATTTTAGATCAAGTGACTGACCCCCATAATGTAGGGGCAATTATAAGAACAGCGCGTGCCTTGGGTGCCTTAGGGATTATCATGACCGATCGCCATGCCCCGCCTTTGGGAGGGGTTTTAGCCAAGGCAGCCTCCGGCGCTTTAGATCAATTACCCCTATGGAAAGTAACCAACCTTGCGCGCACTTTAGATGAACTAAAAGACTTTGGATTTTGGACCGTGGGATTGGATGAGCGGGGGAGGCAAATTCTCTCCCAAGCCACTCTCCCTGAACGGGTAGCTTTGATTATGGGAGCGGAAGGGGAGGGGCTTAGGCGTCTTACCCAAGAGAAATGCGACTATCTGGCAAAGCTGCCCACGGATCCAGCTTTTCCAACCTTAAACGTTTCTGTTGCGGCCGCCCTTGCTCTCTATGAATTGACAAGACCGTGTTAATTTTACCTCACCTGCGCCCTTTTTTAATAGGGGTAAAAATTTTTTGTGTTCATCCTCGAATTAAGTGATAAATCTTTCAAAAGATATTATTTTCGTTTAATTCAAATTAAGTTTTAGAGTTGGGACTTTCCCAAATTTATAGAGCGTCATAGAAAGGGAATTAAGAATGATAAGTCGTCAATTAGCAACCTGTGTTAAGCTAACTTCAGTTATGGCCTTATTGCTTGTCAGTGGTTGCGCTGAAATCAATAAAAGAATTTTAGATGACACCCTTCCTTCTGGAATTGAATTTAATGATACCTTAGCTAGAGAGTATGAAGTGCTCGGAGATACAGAACAATCCATTATGTATGATGAAATTTCTGCGAATTATTATTACAAAAGAGCAATCCTTTCCAAGGATGGTAACATCGTTTTACCGACCTGTTTAAGGTGTTGGGACATTCCAGAAGATAAACTTCCTGAACTTGAGAAAGCCCGCACCCGCTTGATGAGAGCTTTTGAATATGGAGCTCGGATAGAGGCGCCTAAGATGACGGCCTATGCTCAATCTCACTTTGATTGTTGGGTTGAACAACAAGCTGAAGGTTGGCAAAGAGAAGATATCGCCAAGTGTCGCAGTGAGTTTTACACGTCCATTGCAGAAGTTGAGCTGATGCTTATGGGGGGCTATATCAACGTTGCTCCGACGAACATGATTTTCTTTAATTTGGAAAGCTCAAAAATTAGTCATGAGGGCAAAAAAACAATTGAAGAACTTGCAAAGCAAATTTTAGCTGAACAGAATCGGGTTGAGCATATCTTATTAGTCGGCAGGACTGATAAAGTGGGCGATGCAAAGCATAATAAAAAGCTCTCTGCTCAACGGGCGATGAACGTTAAGAAAGAACTGATTCGCCGAGGTGTGGCTCCTCAACGCATTGCTATCAAAGCAGCCGGTGAAGCTCCAGGACCTAAGGTTGATTCTCATAATCGCCGCGTTGACATCATTTTTTTGGAATATAAATAGGCCAGGCTCACTTTCCAGCTGAAAAGCTGGGATGGATAACAAGAGAGGTCATCAAACTGAAGGGCGCTAAATCAGCGCCCTTTTTGTTGTATTTTACGGTTTAACGAGGAAACGGCTTATGAATACGAGATATATGTGGATTTTATTTTCATTTAAATATTTCTTCTTGCTTGACAAAAAAAGCTTTATTCTAATTTAATATAAGAAAAAATAGAAATGACAGAGTCTTATTACATCACACACGCAACACCCGAATACATTTGATCAAACAATGGAGAATATTTTTTAACTATAGGAAATAAATGATATGAGAATACAAGCTCCAATCCATTCTGGATTTAATAAGATGTCAACAGCCTCACAGGTGATCGCTGGTTTACCTTTGGTTGGTAAAACAGCAATTATCACTGGTGGGTGTTCTGGCCTTGGTCTTGAATCTACAAAGGCATTAGCGGCGGCAAAAGTTAATGTTATTGTAGCTGCTAGAAATGTTGATGCTGCGGAAAAAAACTTAAAAAATATATCGAATGTGAAGGTAATGCCATTAAATTTAGCTGATTTAGAAAATGTTAAACATTTTTCAAATGCCATTGTAGACTCGTGCGTTCAGATAGATATGCTTATTTGTAATGCTGGTATTATGGCTTGTTCTGAAAAGAGGGTGGGTAAAGATTGGGAGTCACAGTTTGCTATAAATCATGTCGGACATTATGCATTGACTAATCAAATTTGGAGCACTCTTAAAGCTGGCGCAAGAGTAGTTTGTGTTTCTTCTGCAGGACACCACAATTCACGCATACGTTGGGACGATATACATTTTAATTATAGCATGTATGATAAGTGGGTAGCCTATGGACAATCCAAAACAGCGAATGCTTTATTTGCGTTACAACTCGACGAGTATGGTAAGGACTTCAATATTCGAGCTTTTTCTCTACATCCTGGAAAAATACGTACTCCTTTGCAAAGACATCTTACAACGAAAGAAATGTGCGATGCTGGTTGGATTGATATGGAAGGCAATATAATTGATCCAACTTTTAAAACTCCTGAACAGGGTGCCGCAACTCAGCTGTGGGCAGCAACGTCACCAAAGTTAAAGGGTTTAGGTGGCCTCTATTTAGAGGATTGTGAAGTTGCGAACACAGCAACATCTCAAGGAACATTTGAAGGTGTTTGTGATTTTGCCACTAATCTTGATGAGGCACAAAAACTCTGGGATTATACTGCAGAGCTAACGAATATTAATGCTTTCAAGCTGTAGATCCTAAAATTTTGATCTGTGTTTTCTTCATTTCAACTTCTTTTCAGAGATTGTCTCAATCTCAGTCAACTAACGTGCTAACTATCTTTGTCATATAACTGGTTCGCGACAGTGGATTTTATTTCGCTTGCTCCTTTCTCTTTTTTATAATAAGGATAAATCACTCATCGGGGTGCTCTTATTGGAAGGGCTGAGATTATACCCGTGTACCTGATCCAGATTATGCTGGCGGAGGAAATGAGATGAAACGATATCTTATACTATTGTTGCTGTGTTGCTGTGTATCTTCAGTTTATGGAAAAGATCTTCTAACGATTCATACCTATACGTCTTTTGTGTCCCCGCTTTACGGGCCGGGAACTCAGCTTAAGGAAGTCTTTGAAAAACAAAATCCTGACATTGAAGTCAAATATGTTGCCAATGATACACTCCCCGTTCTTTTAAATCGCCTGCGGTTAGAAGGGAAAAGAACGAAGGCTGATCTGGTCCTTGGGCTGGAAGACTTGGTTATGGACCCTGCTCTATTCGAAAAAACGGTGCCCTATGCCTCTTGTTGTCTGGCCTTTACCTATGATTCAGAAAAAATTCCTCAACCGCCCCGATCGTTGGAAGAGCTGATTCAGTCACCCCATAAAATTATTCTCCAAGATCCCCGCACTAGCATTACGGGCTTTGGATTCCTTGTGTGGATGAAGAAAGCCTACGGTGAAAAGACCACAGAGAAATGGAAAACTCTTGCCTCCCATGTCCTGACCTTTACCAAAGGGTGGAGTGATTCTGCTCTTCTTTTTAAAAAGGGAGAAGCTCCCATCGTTTTGGCTTATACCATAGACGGCCTTTATCACGAGCTTACGGAGGGCAATCCCCAGTTTAAGGCCATGATTTTTTCTGAGGGGCACCTTTGTTCCCAAATTTATGCTGCCAAAATAAAAGTGACCCAAAATGGTGCTCTTGCGGATAAGTTTATAGACTTTCTCTTAACCCCAGAAGCGCAAAACCTTATAGTCGTGAAGGGATGGGGATATCCCGTTTCAGGAGAGATACCTGACTCTTGGCTCAAGGCCGAAAATTACCTGCCCCCTCCGGCGGTAATTCCCTTTACTTCTGAGGAAGTTTCGGCCTCGGGAAAGAAATGGCTCCAGGAGTGGATTGACGGACTAATCCAATGAGCTATTCTCTTTACGTTTTCCTCTTTACCTTTAAACAGGCTTTTTTCTCAGTTCTATTGACGGTTCCTTTGGGAATTCTTATGGCCCGCGCTCTTGTGTGGAATCAGGGGTGGAAGCCCACCCGATTTTGCCTCAAGCTTTTGGGAATTCCTTTAATTACTCCTGCCCTTGTGGGTATTTTAGGGTTTATCACTCTGGCGGGGTATTTTTTTAATGTTTACAGCTTTGCGGGCATTCTCTTAGCACACCTTGTTTTTTATAGTCCTTTTGTAGCGTTATTTATGATTAATTCCTGGCGTTTTATTCCTGAAGAGCATTATAGACTTTCAGCTCAGCTTCATTTTTCGCCGTGGCAAATCTTTGTGCGGATGGAAGCTCCGCAGCTGCGTAAACCCATGATTGAAATCGCCTGGATTACCTTTTGTCTTTTTTTAAATAGCTTTACCACCATCATGGTTTTAGGAGGAGGGCCCCATCGTACCACTCTCAGCGTGGCTCTATATCAGTCTTTATTCTTTTTCTATGACCCGGTACAAGGCTTAAATTTTGCAGGACTTCAACTGTTTTTAAGCTTCAGTCTTGCCGTGGGGACCATTTTGTTTAAAAGTCTACCCCATGGCTCTTCTTTGAAAATACCGGCTCTCCCCTCTCTGAAATCAAATCTCCAAAAGCCTTTTGTGATCTTTTCCCTTTTTCTGATTCTTGCGCCTCTTATGGTGGTGGCGAGTTTTTCCTTTTTTTCTCTGCCCAAAACCCTTTTTAATCCTATGCTTTGGCAAGCGCTCTCTAGAAGCCTTTTAATAAGTGGTTCCATGGGGCCTTTATGTCTTATTTTGACCCTTGTTCTCGTAAAATATGAAACTCTTTTTTCAAAGTCTCTAGCCTCCCTTTACCTTTTGTTACCACCAGCCTTGTTGGGGGCGTTTTTGTTTTATATTTCCCTAGAATGGGATTTTTTCCCGCCAGAAGTTTTTCTCTTTCTTATGCAACTCTTCATTGTTCTTCCTTTTTCTTTTCGCCTTTTAAAAGAGCCGTATCAAATTCTTCAAGTAACCTATCTCCCCACATCCCATAGTCTTGGGCTGTCGTCTCTCCAGCGATTTTTTCTGATTGAATGGCCGCTCTTGAAAAAGCCGTTTGCAACAGCGTTGGGCTTATCATTGGCTCTTTCCCTAGGCGATTTTCAATCTCTCGCTTTTTTTGCAGCCCCAGATATACCCGGTCTTTCCAGCCTTCTTTATATGCAAATGGGAAAATACAATTTTGAGGAAAGCATGGGGACAGCTTTCATTCTTCTTCTTTTGTGCTATTTCCTCTTCCAACTTCCCCAATGGATTTTGAGGACAAATGTCAGGACTTGAACTTAATAATCTTAACTTTTTACGCGAGGGCTTTTCACTCAACCTTTCAGCTGTATTGCCCCAAGGGTCAAAAACACTTCTTGTGGGAGCAAGCGGAGCGGGGAAAAGCACCCTTCTTTCCCTCATTGCGGGGTTTTTATATCCAAAAGCGGGCAAAATTATGTGGCGGGGAGAGGACATCACCTCACTTCCTCCCCAAGGTCGTCCTTTGACCTTATTGTTTCAAGAACACAATCTTTTCCCTCACCTCACCCTGGAGAAAAATGTGACCTTAGGCCTTCAGCCTTCCTTAAAACTTAAGGGAGAGGAAAAGGAAAAACTTCAAGAAATGCTCAAAAAAGTGGGGATTTCTCACCTGCAAACAAAATATCCGTTTGAACTTTCTGGTGGAGAGAGACAAAGAGCAGCCCTTGCACGAAGTCTTCTGTGTCAGAAACCTCTTCTGCTATTGGATGAACCTTTAGGGCCTTTAGGGCCGGGGCTGAGAAAGGAAATGTTAGAGCTTTTGAACTTTGTTGCGGATGAATTTAAATTGACTCTTTTAATCACAACCCATCAACCGGAAGAAGCTCTTTCTCTCGCTGATCACATGCTCTTCTTTGAAGAGGGGAGAATCATAGAATCGGGGCCCCCTAAGACACTCTTAAGCGCGCCAGGCTGTCCAGAGCTAAGAAAATACTTGGGTTGTTAAGGAGGGGTTGCATCTCTAAAAGCTTGTGTTAAGGTTAGGTATTAACTTTAACAAAAGAGTGATTTTATGGAAAAACTGCCGATGACAGCTGGGGGCCTTAAGGGGCTTCAAGACGAACTGAAGCACTTAAAGAATGTTGAACGCCATGCTGTGATAAAAGCTATCTCTGAAGCTCGTGAACATGGGGATCTTTCTGAAAATGCGGAATACCATGCAGCAAGAGAACGTCAAGGATTTATCGAAGGACGCATTAAGGAACTCGAAGATAAGATCGCCCGCGCAGAGGTTATCGATATCTCAAAGCTTTCAGGAGAAGATGTTAAATTTGGCGCCACGGTGACACTTGTTGATGAAGATACTAATGAAAAAACGACTTATCAAATTGTCGGCATTGATGAAGCGGATATTAAAAAAGGCCTTCTCTCTATAGGATCTCCTCTTGCCCGTGCTTTGATTGGAAAATCCATTGGCGATGTTTGTGATATTTCCACACCTGCTAAGGGCCATAAGTCCTATGAGATTCTTGAAGTGAATTATCGCTAGCTGTTCTTGTTTAAGCTTTTGGATGTCATGAACCTTTGACTTAGCTATTGCAGGATTTTCAAGATAAACTCTTGCCCTTTAGGATAAAAACACCCTATTTTGTCCTATATAAAATCAATTTTGAAGGAAACGTTATGGCAGGTCATTCTCAGTTTAAAAACATTATGTATCGCAAGGGCGCACAGGATGCAAAGCGCGCGAAAGTCTTTACGAAAATCATCCGCGAGTTGACGACCTCTGCTCGTATCAATCCCGATGCGGAAGCCAATCCCCGCCTTCGCCAAGCGATCATTGCAGCCCGTGGCGCCAATATGCCGAAAGACACGATGGAGCGAGCTATCAAACGCGGAGCTGGTGGAGAAGACACGGCAGATTATGTAGAGGTGCGCTATGAAGGCTATGGTCCTGCAGGGGTAGCTGTGATTGTGGAAGCCTTGACGGATAATCGCAACCGTACAGCGGCAGAAGTGAGAGCAGCTTTTACAAAGTATGGCGGAAACATGGGAGAAACCAACAGCGTCAGCTTTATGTTTGATCGCACGGGAGTCATTCGCTATCCCAAGGGCAAAATTGATTTTGACACGCTTTTTGAAGAGGCCCTTGAAGTCGGCGCCCAAAATTTGGAAGAAACGGAAAAAGGCTATGAGATTGAATGTAGCTTGGAAAACTTTGCAGCGGTGCGTGATGGGCTTATCGCTAAATTTGGGGATCCCGAAGGAGCCGAGCTTGTTTGGAAGCCTCAAACAACAACGTCTGTCGATGAGGAAAAGGCAGCTTCCTTAATGAAGTTGATTGATGTTTTGGAAGACAATGACGATGTGCAGGCTGTCTTTGCTAATTTTGAAGTCTCTGATGAGGTTTTGGAAAAGCTGGCGAGTGGAAAATGACCTCAACGCCGACCCGCATTTTAGGCCTCGATCCTGGCTTGCGAATTGTAGGGTGGGGGATTATTGACGTTTTGGGATCGAGTCTTTCTCATGTGGCTCACGGAATTGTGACCTCAAAGGATGGAGAAAGCCTTCCCACACGCCTTCGAAATCTGTACACTCAACTGATCGAAATTATTCAGCTTTATGCTCCCCATGAAGCCGCCGTTGAGGAGACCTTTGTGAATAATAATCCTTTATCGACTTTAAAGCTTGGAATGGCCCGTGGGGTGGTAATGCTTGCCCCTGCTGGGGCAGGCCTTTATGTGGCGGAATATGCCGCTAACAAGGTCAAGAAAAGTGTCGTTGGCGTGGGGCACGCGGACAAAGGACAGGTGGCCATGATGGTGGGACGCTTATTGCCCAAAAGCCAAGGCGTCACAAAAGACGCAGCCGATGCCTTGGCGGTGGCCATATGTCATGCTCATTATCGCAGCTTTGAACAAAAAATAAGGGCTGCCTCATGATTGCAAAACTCGCCGGCATTATTGATACTCTTGGAGATACCTTTGCCGTTCTTGATGTGAATGGGGTAGGGTACCTGGTTTCTTGCTCAAGCCGTACCCTAAGCCAGCTTGGCTCTAGGGGTGATAAAGCGGTTCTTTATATTGAAACGGTGATGCGTGCTGAAAGTCTTCAATTGTATGGCTTTGCTAGTACGGAAGAGCAGAGCTGTTTTCGCCTTCTCACCACCGTCCAAGGAGTCGGTATGAAAATGGGGCTTGCTCTTTTGTCTGCCCTGGCGCCATCGGATCTCTATCAAGCCATTGCTTCCCAAGATAAGGAAACCTTAACTCGTGCTGATGGGGTGGGGCCCAAGCTTGCCAGTCGTATGATAACCGAGCTGAAAGATAAAATTCCTTCCGAAAGTGGTTTTTCAGCGACCCTTTATTCGCATCCCTCTTCTCTGGCCCCTATGGTGGAGGAAGCCGTCTCTGCCCTTGTAAATCTGGGGTACCGCCGCATTGAAGCGGTGACGGCAGTCAGTAAGGCGCAGCAGCACTGTGGCGAGAACGCCACCTTGAATGACCTTATCCGCCAAGGGCTCAGTCTTATGTCGAGGACCGGCACATGAATCACCCTGTACGTCTAGTGGCTTCGGAAGAGACGACAGAAATAGTCGAAATTTCCCTGCGTCCTCAACTTCTTGAGGAGTTTGTGGGGCAATTTCAAGCGCGGAAAAATTTAAAGGTCTTTATTGAAGCGGCGCGCACACGAAAAGAAGCCATGGACCATGTCCTGTTTTATGGCCCGCCAGGCCTTGGAAAAACAACTTTGTCCCAAATCATGGCCCGAGAGCTGGGAGTAGGATTTCGATCAACCTCTGGGCCAGTTATTGCTCGGGCGGGGGACTTGGCAGCTCTTTTAACCAACCTTCAACCCTTTGATGTTCTTTTTATTGATGAAATTCATCGCTTGAACCCTGCCGTTGAAGAAATTCTCTATCCCGCAATGGAAGATTACAAGTTGGATTTGATGATTGGAGAAGGGCCAGCGGCTCGCTCGGTTCAAATTGATCTGCCTCCCTTTACCCTTGTGGGCGCGACAACTCGCTCTGGCCTTATTTCCTCACCCCTCAGGGATCGTTTTGGCATCCCGGTACGCCTAAATTTTTATACGCCAGAAGAGCTCCAAAATGTTCTTTTAAGGGGGGCTCAGGCCCTTCAGGTTTCCATTTCTGATGATGGCGCCTTAGAAATTGCGCGCCGTTCCCGGGGAACGCCCCGTATTGCCCTGCGCCTTTTAAAGCGCATCCGAGACTTCATTCTTGTGGAAGGTGCAAGCCAAATTACGGCAGAGGGTGCCGACCGGGCACTGTCTCATTTAGAAGTTGATGGTTTTGGTTTAGATGCTATGGATCACCGCTATTTAAAACACATTCTGAACCATTTTGACGGAGGCCCCGTAGGCATTGAAACTTTGGCCGCTGCTCTTGCTGAGCAAAAGGATAATCTTGAAGATGTCATTGAGCCCTACCTTCTACAGCAAGGGTATATTCAACGCACTCCCCGGGGACGCATGTTAACCTCCCGCGCTTATGAAATACTTGGCATGAAAGCGCCTTCCCACTTGCAGTCTCCTCTTTTTGAGGAAGAAGATGAATAAAACTCATCGTTTTTCATTTCGTGTTTATATTGAAGACACGGATTTGGGCGGCATTGTTTATCACGCCAATTACCTTAAATTTGCAGAGCGCGCGCGTACAGAATGCTTGCGTTCCCTTGGGGTGAGCTATGAAGATTTAATGAAGAAGGAAGGAGCTACATTTATTGTCCGCTCTTGCTATTTAAACTGCCTTGCATTTAGTCGTCTAGATGATGTATTAGAGGTACAGACTCACTTTAAAAAGCTTGGCGGCGTCAAGCTGGAAGTTTTTCAAGCCATTAGGCGAGGAGATAAATTGATTGCAACCCTTGAGGTTGTTTTAGCGTGCATCAATTCTTCTGGTAAACCAATAAGACTTGATGCAAATTTAGCCACTAAACTGCGGATTTACTTTGGAGAAAATTGACGATGGAAACACCTACCCAACTCCCTGATTTGACTGGCGTTGCCACAACGGCTCAAGTCATAGCTCATGATTTATCCCTTTGGGGCCTTTTTATGTCAGCTGATTTTATCGTAAAAATAGTGATGATTGGCCTTTTGGCGGCCTCTTTTTGGTCCTGGACCATTATTTTTAATAAGGCCATGCGTTTAAAATCCCTTTTTTCTGCAGCTAACCATTTTGAGGATTCCTTTTGGTCTGGTGGATCTTTGGATGCTCTTTATGATCGCGTAGGTAAAAAAGTTGGCGATCCTATGAGTGCTGTCTTTTCAGCTGCTATGCGCGAATGGAAAAGAAGTACAGGCACAGCCCGACCTTCTTCCGTAACCCTTCAAGAGCGTATTGAAAGGGCCATGCAAGTTGTCTCTAACCGTGAAATGGATAAGTTAGAGCGCCATATGGGCTTTTTAGCGTCCCTCGGCTCTACAGCGACCTTCGTCGGTCTTTTTGGAACCGTATGGGGCATCATGAATAGTTTCCAATCCATTGCAGCAGCTCAAAATACAAGTCTCGCTGTGGTGGCGCCAGGTATTGCAGAAGCACTTTTTGCAACGGCCATTGGTCTGGTGGCCGCTATTCCAGCGGTTATTGCCTATCAAAAATTTGCTCTTGAATTAAACCGTTATGCCAATCGTTTGGATTCTTTCTCCAACGAGTTTAGTGCCATCATTTCTCGTCAGCTAGAAGAGGGCCGCTAGATGGGTTTTTCCTTAGGTCAATCAAAGAGAACAGACACTCGGCGTAAAGCAGCGATCACCGCTGAAATTAATGTCACGCCTATGGTTGACGTGATGTTGGTGTTGCTGGTGATTTTTATGATTACGGCGCCTTTGCTCACAGCCGGTATTCCTGTTGATTTGCCAAAGACGGAAGCTTCCGTCCTTCAAGAAAAGGAAGATCCTTTAACGGTGACCGTTGATGCCCAAGGAAATCTTTACCTTCAGGAAACAGCCCTTGAACTTGCTATACTTGTGCCGCGGCTTGTGGCCATTACGGGATCGAATCCTGAGGCCCGCATTTATGTGCGTGGTGACAAGGGAATTTCCTATGGTCGGGTTATGGAAGTTATGGGTGCGATTAGTGCGGGTGGGTTTAAGAAGGTGGCTCTTATCTCTGAAATCCCTACAGCAGGAGATCCGAAACCAGCTGATCCAAAACCAGTAAAAAGTAAAAAGTGAAAGTAGATTCATGCGGAAAGGTGCCATACTTTCAGGTTTGCTACACGGCGGTGTTATCCTTCTTCTTTTGGTGGGACTTCCCGAACTTTTTCGCCGTGAACTTGAACCGCCACCTGTCATTCCTATTGAAATTGTCAACATTGCTGATATTACCCAGGCCCCTGATCTTAAGGTTAAGCCAAAAGTGGATGGCCCTGAAATGAAGAAAGAGGAAAAACCCGAACCTCCAAAGCCCACCCCTGTGGTTGAAAAAGCGACAGAACAACAGCCAGAGCC
>JAKFXB010000021.1 GCA_021731585.1 Alphaproteobacteria bacterium | reverse complement strand
AGATAAAGTGCTTATCGAGAGACAGCAAATAAAAAGAAGTAATATTTTTTCACGATAGGTGAACTCCTAAGCTTGCTTTAAGCGCTTTTTTGGCTTTTGTTTTTTCGCATTTGTCATGGAGCTCTTTTTGTTTTTTGCTTTAAATTTTTGCGTTGATGAGGCTTTTATTTTGGATTTTGTCGTTTTTTGAGGCTTTTTCTGAGAGGATGATTTTACTTTAACAAGTTTGGGTTTATCCTCTTCAATGACATTTAAAATCTCATCAACGGAGTTATATTTTGCTTTTAAGACTTTCACAGTTCCTTTGTCTGTAAGATAGGCCGTATGTGTGATATGACTTTTGGGAGAGGGTGTGATTGGTCCTAAGGCTTGAATTAAATGTTCAATGGAATCAGAGTTGTTTTCATTATGAAGAGAGGGCTTTCCTTTTATTTTTATGAAGGTTGCTTCAACCAGTTTTAGCATTTTCTTATCTCGGAGCTGTGCTGATTCTCCGCCCATTACAACAGCAATAATCCGTTTGTTACTTCGGACAACGGAGGCCGCTAAATTAAAGCCAGAGGCATTAATGAAACCAGTCTTAATTCCCTCAAAGCCTGCTTGTCGTAAAAGCTTATTGTGATTATTGTGAACCACACCCTTATGAACAAACTTGGGTGTTTTAAAGAGATGAAAGAAATCCGGGAAATGCTTGTATAGGGAACGAGAGAGGGTAGCCATGTCGCGCGCTGTTGTGACTTGTTGCATGTTAGGCAGGCCCGACGCATTTTTGAAAACGGTTTTGGTCATGCCCAATTTTTGAGCTTGGCGCGTCATAATTTGAGAAAATTTAGCTTCCGTTCCTGCAAGAGCTTCAGCCAAGACAACAGCCGCATCATTGGCCGACTTTGTAATGAGGGCAAGGATGGCTTCCCGTACGGTGATTGTTGACCCAGGCTTGAGCCAAAGCTTACAGGGAGCTTGTTTTGAGGCCTGGTGAGAGACGGGAAGAGTTTGATGAAGGGAGAGTTTTTTTTCTTTTATGGCTTTAAAGGTCATGTAAAGGGTCATCATTTTTGTGAGCGATGCTGGATGGGTAACTGCATCGGCTTGGTGTTCATGATGGATGGTGCCGGTTTCAGCACAGATGACAATGGAAGCATCTTTCCGTGCGAGAAGATCATGGGAGAGAAGAAAACAAAACGTCAAACAAAGTGAAATAAGTTTAAGTCCATTTTGTCTGATATGCCGCATCCTTCTTATCCGCTTCAAATTTTATGATAACTTTATCCATTTATAACACATGATTTTGAGCGATTTGTCTATAGGGTGAACTAAATTTTCGTTGCTCCGATACCTATTCATTGATACTTTGGACACGAAATTGTCCACCTTTAGCCCCTTTGGGAGGTAGAAGCCTATGATTGTTGTTTTTGGTTCTCTGAATATGGATATGGTTATGCAGCTTGAAAAGCTCCCGCGTCCAGGAGACACAGTGCTTTGTCCAAGTTATCAATTAATTCCAGGAGGTAAAGGAGGCAACCAAGCAGTTGCTGCCGCGAAGGCGGGAGCGCAAGTTAAATTATTCAGCAAAGTAGGAAATGATGAGTTTGGACGGATGATTCTAGACTCCTTAAAAACAACCGGTATTGAGTTGATGGGGGTTGGGCAAAGCTCCAGTTTACCAACAGGGTGTGCGACTGTTTCCGTGGATGGCCAGGGAGAAAATCAAGTGACTGTTGCAACGGGCGCGAATTTGGAAAATCAAGAGTCGGAAATTCCAAATTTTCTGTTGGCCAAGGGAAATACTCTTGTGCTTCAAATGGAAACTTCTATTGAGGAAAACTGGAAACTCATCCGGCGCGCTAAAAAATATGGGACGCGCCTTATCTTGAACCTAGCTCCTGCCCATTCGATCCCTCATGACATTCTTGACTCCTTGGATGTTTTGGTTATGAACCAAAGTGAGGCGGCTTATTTAGGGCTTCATTTAGGGTTTGATGTGATCTCGCCCACCATTGTTGCCAAGCGTGTGGCCGCCAATTATAACCTCATATGTATCGTGACTCTTGGGAAAGAAGGCGCGGTTGCCTGCACACCCGAAGGTACGTGGGAAGTGGGAGCCATGCAAGTTGATGCGGTTGATACGACTGCAGCCGGGGATGCTTTTGTGGGTGTCCTTGCGGCCAATTTGGATGAGGGAGTTGAGTTGCAACTTGCCCTTAAAAAAGCCGTCGTTGCCGGAGGTCTTGCGTGTTTAACCAAAGGCGCACAAGTGAGTCTTCCTTCCCAAAAGGACATTGAAGAGAATCTCAAAAATATCTCTGTTCCTCGCCGTAGTGCCTAGATAAAAATCAAAAAACGGGAGGATCTTTTGCCGATGATATGGAGCGAGCCTCCCCCCTCTTATCCGGACTTAGAAAACCTTCTGTCCCAAGATGAGGGGTCGTTAATCAAAGCCCTATTAAAGGATTTAAAGGGTCTAAAAGCCTCCACTCCTTCTATTGCCCACCAAGCCAAAGCATGGATTAAAGCCGTGCGAGTTTTGCCTATGGGAACTTTTAATATTCAACGCTTTATGCAAGCCTTTCCCTTAAGTGAGCCAGAAGGGCGCTCCTTAATGGCTCTTGCGGAAGCTTTCTTGCGCATTCCTGATTCTTATACGGCGGGCCTTCTTTTGGAGGATAAACTCTCCCAATTTGATTGGCATAAGGGAGGATTTGAGGAAGATACCTTGCTCAAAGTTTCTCGATGGGGGCTTCAAAGCATCAGTGCTTTGCAAGGCTCGCCCTTGGGACCTGTAGTACAGCCTGTAAATTTAGCTATTTTTCGCGCATTTATGCACATTTTGGGGCGTGAATTCATCGTGGGGCAGACTATTGAAGCTGCGTCAAAGCGCCGCCTTAAAACGCTTCAAGATCGTTTTTCCTTTGATATGTTGGGGGAGGGGGCCCGCACACCGTCGATAGCGAAGGCCTATAAGCAATCCTATACCCATGCTATTGAGGTTCTAGGGCAGCAAAAGGGAACAGGGGATACACCCTACGAAAGGGACAGCATATCCATAAAACTTTCCGCCCTGCATCCCCACTACGCCCTTTCTCATTACGATGAGGTCATGAAGGAACTTCTCCCGGATTTGATTGAGTTGTGTCAGCGCGCGCAAACAGCTGGAATTACTCTGACAATTGATGCAGAAGAAGCGGCTCGTCTTGAGCTATCTCTTGATTTGATTAAAGCTGTTTCTGAAACAAAGGAGCTGAGACATTGGGATGGGTTTGGTCTTGCGGTTCAATCGTATCAGACCCGTGCGCCTGCGGTGATTGGGTGGGTGCATGAATTAGCCAAGACAACGCAAAAACCCTTCATGGTACGCCTTGTGAAAGGGGCCTATTGGGATTCGGAAATTAAAATCGCCCAAATCGGCGGGTATCCTGACTATCCCGTCTTTACGCGGAAGGTTGCCACAGACCTTTCCTATCTTACGTGCGCTCAGCAGCTCTTAAAAGCCAAGGGCGTCCTTTACCCTCAATTTGCAACCCACAATGCCTATACGGTGGCAGCAGTCCTTGAGATGGCAGGGGCACGAACGGATATTGAGTTCCAACGTTTGCAGGGGATGGGGGAAGAGCTATATAAGGTCGTTCGTCATACTCATCCCATTGCTGTTAGGGTGTACGCCCCCGTGGGAGATGACCGAGATCTGCTGCCTTACCTTGTGCGCCGTCTTTTAGAGAATGGGGCTAACTCCTCCTTTGTTCATAAAATTTATGATTCTAAGGTTCCCCCAGAGAAAATTGCTGAGGATCCCCTGACGTTTTTTGAAACCCATGAGCCTTCCAAGCATCCCATGATTCCCCTTCCCAAAGATATCTATGGCCCCCTTCGAGAAAACTCTCAAGGATATGATCTGAATGACAGGAAAACCTTAGAAACTTTAAAAGCTGAGATCGAAAAGGCCAAAGGAGAATATGGGACCCCTAAGGAAAATATACTCAAAGATCTTGATAAGGCCTTAAGCCAAGCCACAACTCATCAGGTGGCGTGGGATGAAATGCCAGTTTCTCAGCGAGGGGAAATTTTAAAGAGAGCGGCGGATATCCTTGAGGAGAGGCGGGGGCTGTTCTTGGGCCTTTTGATTGAAGAAGCGGGGAAGACGCTCCCTGATGCGGTGGCTGAGCTCCGGGAAGCCATGGATTTTTGCCGTTACTATGCTATCGAGGCCTTGAAGCATTTTGAGGTGCCCCAAACCCTTACAGGCCCTACGGGTGAGCTGAATCAGCTGCTCCTTAGGGGACGGGGTGTATTTGCTTGTATCAGCCCCTGGAACTTTCCCTTGGCCATTTTTATGGGCCAAGTGACGGCCGCTCTTGCGGCAGGCAATGGGGTGATTGCAAAATCAGCAACGGTAACCCCCTTGATTGCGTGGCATGCCATAAGGGCTCTTCATGAGGCGGGCGTGCCTAAGGAAATTCTGCATTTACTCCATGGTCCCAGCAAGGTGTTTGGAACGCCTTTGATTGAAGATCAGCGCATTAGCGGCGTTGTGTTTACCGGCTCCACCTCCACAGCTCAAAGCATTCAGAAAATCCTCGCAGAACGGGGAGGGCCCATCGTGCCGTTTATTGCAGAGACGGGCGGCCTGAATGCTATGATTGTAGACTCCTCGGCCCTGATTGAGCAAGTGGTGGATGATGTTATTGTGTCTGCTTTTCAAAGTGCGGGACAGCGGTGTTCTGCTTTGAGGATTATCTACCTTCAAGACGATATTTACGATCAGACCCTTGCGATGCTGGGGGAGGCGATGGAGAACCTGACGGTGGGTGATCCTGCGCTGCTTTCAACCGATGTGGGCCCCGTGATCAATGAGGAGGCACGAGAGGAAATAGAGGCTTATGTAAAGCACCATAAACCTTTGGCACGTACGTCTCTTCCCAAATTGAAGGGAAATTTTGTGGCTCCCTCTATTATTGAGATTAAAGGCATTGAGGCTCTTTCAAATGAAGTTTTTGGCCCCATCCTTCATGTGGCACCCTTTAAGGCCAAAGATCTTGATGTAGTCATTGCCGCCATCAATCACAAAGGCTATGGCCTAACTATGGGCCTTGAGAGCCGCATTGAAAGTACCATTGAAAAAGTGCGCACTAAAGCCCATGTAGGGAACCTTTATGTAAATCGCACTATGATTGGTGCTGTTGTCGGCGTTCAGCCTTTTGGCGGGGAAGGCCTTTCTGGCAGTGGCCCCAAGGCCGGCGGGCCCCATTACCTGCCACGCTTTGCTGTAGAGCGGACCTTCAGTTATAATACCATGGCCAGCGGTGGTAATATAGCATTATTTAATTTAGAGGAGGAGTAGAGCATCGGTATAACTCTATGCTACTCCACAAGCTTTTCATTTTTGTCATCTGGTTGTAGGATAAATTTCAAGTAATAAAAAAATGAGGAAAAAATGACAAAACCAAGTGTTGCGATTGTTTATCATTCAGGATACGGACATACAAAAAAATTAGCCGAATCTGTTTTGGAAGGCGTTCAGGAAAGTAAAAAGGCTACAGGCATACTCATTTCCGTAGAGGACGTTGATTCTCACTGGGAAGATCTTGATCATGCCACGGCCATCATTTTTGGAGCCCCTACATATATGGGATCTGTTTCAGCCGGGTTTTGGATTTTCGCTGAAAAAACCTCAAAAAGATGGATGGAAATGAAGTGGAAAGATAAACTTGCCGCTGCATTTATTAACTCTGGCTCTCAAAATGGTGATAAACTTCAAAGCCTCCATGCTATGTTTAACCTGTCCCAACAGCATGGGATGATTTGGGTTGGTCTTGGATTGATGCCCGGAAATAATAGTTCCACAGCTTCCATAGAAGATCTCAATAGATTGGGCGCCTTTGGTGGTGCTTTTGCGCAATCCAATGCAGACGAAGGGCCGGATACAGCGCCTCCAAAATCAGATAGACTGACAGCTAAACATTTAGGTCACAGGGTTGCTGAGATCTCTGCTAGATGGGAAGCAGGGAAGCCATAGGCTTAAATGACTGAAGAAAAACCAGCCATTCTGTGGTTCAGGCAAGATTTAAGATTGGCTGATAATCCGGCACTTCACGTTGCAGCCAATCATCCCTTTTTTGCAGTATATATTTGGGATGAGCAGGACCCTTGGCCTCCTGGAGGGGCCTCAAGGTGGTGGCTTTATAAGAGTCTGGGCGCTCTCAAGCAATCTCTTCATGAACGAGGGATTCAGCTTATTTTTAGAAGGGGAAACCCTCTTCATGTCTTAAAAACCCTTGCTCAAGAAACAAAGGCTTGTGGAATTTATTGGAATCGATGCTATGAGCCCTATGCTATTAACCGAGATAAGGAGATTAAATCCTACTTTACAAAGGAAGGCATTCCTTGCCAGAGTTTCAATGGATCTCTTTTGGTTGAGCCTTGGGAAATTCAAACGAAAACAAAAGGACCTTATCAGGTTTTCACTCCTTTTTGGAAGGCCCTTCAAAGTCTTAATTTTCCTAAACTAACTCCTATTCCTGACCTTCAAGGGTGGAAGACAGATGTTTCCTCTGAGGCTCTTGAAGAATTGGGGCTTTCTCCCACCTTATGGGGGCAGAGTTTGGAAGAAGCTTGGCAGCCTGGAGAGAAGGGAGCTTGGGAAAGGCTGAACCACTTTTTAGAGGATGATGGAGTTGAAGCTTATGCTAGAAAAAGAGACTATCCTTCAGAAAACGGCACATCCCACTTATCTCCCCATCTTCACTGGGGAGAATTAAGCCCTACTCAAATTTGGCATCAAACTTCGCAAATTTATGGAGCTGAAGCTCTTCCTTTCTTAAGGCAGTTAGGATGGCGAGAATTCTCTTATCATCTTCTCTTTCACTTCCCAGAATTACCCTCCAAACCCTTAAGACCATCTTTTGACCGTTTTCCATGGGAAGAGAATGCAGATACCCTTAAAGCGTGGCAGACTGGCCAAACGGGATACCCTTTGGTAGATGCGGGGATGAGAGAGCTTTGGCATACAGGCTCTATGCATAATCGGGTTCGCATGGTTGTGGCCTCATTCTTAGTAAAACACCTCCTCCTTCCTTGGCAGAAGGGGGAAGAGTGGTTTTGGGATACCCTCGTTGATGCAGATCTTGCCAACAATGCGGTTAGCTGGCAGTGGGTTGCGGGATGTGGGGCGGATGCAGCGCCTTATTTCCGCATTTTTAACCCTTCTCTTCAAAGTCAAAAATTTGACTCAGAGGGCATTTATATAAAACAATGGGTGCCAGAGCTTCACGTTTTGGATTTTCCTTATATTCATTCTCCTTGGCAAGCTCCAATTGAAATTTTGGAAAGGGCAGGAATTGAGTTAGGAACGACCTATCCCTTTCCTATCGTTGATCATGCTTTTGCTCGAAAGAGAGCACTGGAGGCGCTGCGTTCTCTATAATATGTTCCTGATTCTTAGTGTCTCCAGGCAACATAAGCTTCTTGTTTAGCCATTTCTCGAGTTGCAAAAGTTTTAAGGAGTACATTGAACAACAAGGAAAAGAAAATTTGGGGCAAGCGTATTGTATTCGTGCTTTAGACAAAATAAATACCACGGGTATAAGCCCGTGGTAATGTACAATACTTTTCTGTGTTATTTATGGTAGGCCCTTAATCCTTTTTGAAGACCAAAATATGATGTTGACGAGGATCTCTCCCCAATGGAACTTGCTCCAATGCAGTAAAATAATCTATCGTTACTTCAGGTGTGAGTCCATTATTTATTAATTCAGATAATCTTATATCATTACCTATTACCTTGTCATCTTGTAGCTCGTCAACTTGGATCGGTTGACCGTCGAAATCCCTTCCAAGTTTATATGTTCCTAAAGGTGTAGTGACTTGTCTCGCATTTATTATTCCTATTGCTTCTTCAATAGAAATAGCTTTAGTTCTTGTTCGAAAATGGGGAGGACCTTTCATGTCTTGATCCTCAAAAATTGCAAAAGAAGGTTGCGCAAAAATACATCCAAAAATTGCAGCAGATAAAATAATATTTTTCATTTTAAAAACTCCTATTTAATATTGTGAACTACTTTTAATAAATTAACTTATTCGCTTTTCTTTTAAGGTAGTGATTTTTCTAAATTTTGCAATACTTATTTTGCAGGATATTCTACAACATTAAGTTTTTATTTGCTTGCTTGCGACTCTCTATCCTGTTTTTGGGAAATGCCTCGCAATCAAAAATTGACTAGATTTATCAGAAGGCTTTCCTTACAAGGTTTTCATATGCCTCACCTCCGTGAGGATGTAGATAAAAAACACTGCATATTTTTACCAATATTCAGAAAATGCCTTATCTCACGTAGCCACCTAAAAAACTCTTTGTCTTTAGCGGGAAATCTCGTTATATAGTTTACAGTAGTCAATAAATAGATTTTGGAATTATGGCAGATCCGCGATTTTTTAAGAAAAAAGGGCCCTTTACCCTTGAGCAGTTAGCCAAGATTGGTCAATGTGAGATCTATAGAGGGGATCCTGCACTTCTTATCCACGATGTGGCGCCTTTAAATGAGGCGGATGCGAGCTGTATTGGGGTTTTGCATAACACAAAATACCAGGCCCTTTTACAAGACACAAAAGCATTAGCTTGTATTCTTGGAGAAGAAATGGCTGATCGCGCTCCTAAAAACATGGCTCTTCTTGTGGCCAAGTATCCCCACCGTTCTTTTGCCATGATAGCAACGGCTTTCTACCCTCAAGAGAAGAAAGCCGGTAGAATTGATTCCACCGCAATTATTGATCCTTCTGCTAAGCTGGGCAAAGACGTGGTTGTTGGTCCCTTGGCGATCATCGGTGCAGATACTGAGCTGGGTGACGGCGTCGTTGTGGGGGCCTATACGGTTATTGAAGAAGGTGTTTCTATTGGCGAAAACACAACCATTGGAAGTCATGTTTCCATCTCCCATGCGATCATTGGAAAGTGTGTGAACATTAAACCGGGCGCGCGCATTGGTCAAAGTGGTTTTGGTTTCTTTATGGATCCAGGAGACATGGGGGGACATGTTCCTGTGCCTCAATTAGGGCGTGTCCTTATTCACGATTATGTGGAAATTGGGGCCAACACAACCGTTGACAGAGGCAGTGGAGCAGATACAATTATTGGCCTTGGAACCCGTATCGACAATTTAGTCATGGTGGCTCATAACGTCCATTTTGGGAAGGGATGCGTCATGGTGGCTCAAACAGGGGTTGCAGGAAGTACAAAACTTGGTGATTATGTAGCAGCCGGAGGGCAAGTAGGTATTGCTGACAATCTTAAAATTGGCTCTGGGGCCCGTCTCGCAGCTAAATGTGGGATTATGAGAGATGTGGATCCTCAAGAAGTGATGATGGGAAGCCCTGCACTGCCGTTTAAGACGTATTTTCGCCAAGTCGCTATTTTGAAGAAACTTGTTGAGGATACTCGGAAAAAAGTAAGTTAAAGGTTAGAAAACATGACGACACAAGAAGCACACGTAGACCCCGTGGAAAGTAAAGAACTTCCTGAAATCAATTTGGAACAAATTATGCGCATTCTGCCCCATCGGCCGCCGATGCTTATGGTGGATCGCTTGATCGATGTCATTCCTGGAGAAAGCGCAGTAGGCATTAAAAAAACATCCGCAGATGATTGGTATTTTAAGGGGCATTTCCCTAAGAAAGCTGTGATGCCTGGGGTGATGATTATTGAAGCTCTTGCCCAAACGGCGGCGACCCTTGCCATGCACTCATTAAACCTTTACGACGAAGATAAGCTTGTTTATTTTTTGGGAATTGATGAAGCGCGTTTTCGGAAAATGGTCTTTCCGGGAGATGTACTCCATTTGGAAGTTTTCCGAACCCATCGACGTGGTAATGTTTGGCGTTTTAAGGGCGTAGCAAAGGTTAATGGCGAGGTTGTTGCTGAGGCTCTTAAAACAGCGATGATTGCTGATAATTAATTTTTTTATAAAGGTTTTTTCATGTCCAATCAAATCCATGCAACGGCCATTGTTGATAAAAAGGCCAAGCTTTCAGATGGCGTTTCCGTAGGTCCGTATTGCCTTGTTGGTCCTGATGTGGTGTTAAAAGAGAACGTTAAACTTCATTCTCACGTTGTTGTTGAGGGGCATACGACAATTGGTGCGGGCACGGAAGTTTTCCCCTTTGCAACTCTTGGGCTTGTGCCACAAAGCATTCATTATAAGGGAGAAGACTCTGCTCTTGAAATTGGGGAGAAGTGTATCCTTCGCGAACATGTCACCATTCATCGGGGAACGGCTAATGGCCGTATGAAAACAATAGTTGGTAACAACTGTTATATTATGATTGGGTCTCACATTGGTCATGATTGTATTATAGGAAATAATGTTATTATGGCCAACAATGCAACCCTCGGCGGTGAGGTAACCGTTGGAGATTTTGTGAATATTGGGGGATTGGCTGCGATTCATCAATTTGTGCGTATTGGAGCCTATGCCATGATTTCTGGCACAGCCGGTGTGAACGAAGACGTGATTCCTTTTGGCATGATTATGGCCAAGCGCTCAGCCCTTGAGGGATTGAACCTTATAGGAATGAAACGGCGTGGTTTTGAGCGTGCTGAAATTCATGCGTTACGCCATGCATTTAAGCTTTTATCTCGTAAGCACCAAGGAACACTCGAAAGTAAAATCGCCCAAATTCGTGAAACTCTTGGGGAAGCTCAAACCGTAAAAGAGCTTCTTGCCTTTATTTCCGAAGACCCCGAACGACGCTTGAGCCTGCCCGATGAAGAATGGGAATCGGGAGCAAGTGAGGCCAAGGAGCCTGCACGTGCAGATAACGGCTAGTCAGCTTCCGATTGCGCTCTTAGCCGGAAAGGGAGAGCTTCCTCGCGTTCTTGTTGAAGTTTTTAAAAGTCAGAAAAGACCTTATGTTGTCCTTGCTTTTAAAGGGCAAGCCGATGAGGAATTTATTCAAGATTTGCCTCACCTCTGGTTAAATTTTGGAGAGATAGGAAAAGCCTTAAAATGCTTTAAAGACCATCATATCAAAGAAATTGTTGCGGCAGGATCAATGACCCGTCCTGCTTTAAGTGAAATTCGTCCCGATTGGGAAGGTCTAAAATGGCTTGGTAAGCTTGGGAAAAAAGCGCTTGGCGATGATAATCTTTTGAAATTTCTTATCGAAATGGTGGAAGGGCAGGGCTACCATGTTGTGGGACCAACAGATATCTTGACAGAACTTTTAGCCCCAGAAGGTCTATTAACTTCAGAGAAACTTGATGATCAGGCCTGGCAAGACATTGGTCGGGGCATTGAAGTTTTGTCTGCCTTAAGCCCGGCAGATGTGGGGCAAGCTGTTGTGGTTCAAGAAGGCCTTGTTCTGGGTGTTGAGGCCATTGAAGGGACCGATGGGCTGATTGAGCGGGTGACAACTTTAAAGCGCCCAGGTTTAGGCGCCATTTTAGTGAAGGTTGCTAAACGCCAGCAAGAGAATCGGGTGGATCTCCCGACAGTAGGACTGGGAACCGTTCAAAAGGCTTTAAAGTCGGGTTTGCGGGGGATTGCCATCGAGGCGGGGAGAACGCTGATTCTGAATCGTGATGAGATGATAAAGCTGGCTCAGGACAAGGGGATTTTTGTCGTTGGTCTTGCGAGTGCCCAATGTCATCCGGAACGCTAATTTTTCTGATTGCGGGAGAACCTTCTGGTGATAAGCTAGGGGCGGATCTGATGGCTTCCCTGAAAAAAAACCAAAACGTTCGTTTTATGGGAATTGGTGGGGAGGCTATGAAGGCGGAGGGGCTTGACAGCCTTTTCCCCATGGAAGAGCTGTCCCTGATGGGGATTTTTAGTATTCTCCGTGATCTTCCTAATCTTCTTAGGCGCTTGCGCTATACCGTCAAAACCATTCAAGAAATGAGGCCTGATATGGTGATCACCATTGATTCTCCAGACTTTTCTTTTCGTGTGATGAAACGTCTTCATAAGCTGCCTTCAAGACCAAAATTAGTGCATTACGTGGCCCCTACCGTGTGGGCTTGGCGTCCGGGGAGAGCGCGCAAAATTGCACAGTTTTTAGATCACCTTTTGTGTCTTTATCCCTTTGAACCCCCGCTTTTTGAAAAGCATGGACTTAAATCAACCTTTGTGGGCCATCCTATTGCAAGAGCGACCTTTAAGACCTGTAAGCGGGATCCTAACCTTTTATGTGTGCTTCCCGGAAGCCGCCGTTCTGAAATTAAAATGTTGCTACCTATTTTTAGAGAAACAATCACTCTTGTGAAGAAGGAAGTTCCCGCCCTTAAGATCATCATTCCCACCCTTCCTGCCCTTAAAGAGTCCATTTAAAAGCAAGTCAAAGCATGGCCTGTGGAGGTTGCAATCGTTGAAGGAGAAGACAAACGAAATGAGGCTTTTGAACGAGCTTACGTTGGTCTTGCGGCTTCAGGGACGGTTGCGCTTCAATTGGCCGCAGCTCGTCTTCCCTTTGTGGTTGCGTATTCTCTTGGAGCTTTGAGCGGGAAGATTGCCCATATTCTCATCAAAATTCCTTATGTCTGTATGGTGAATATTCTACTTGGGTTTGAGAAATTAAAAAAATCGTCATTGCGAGGTCCTGCAAGGACCGCGGCAATGACGAGTAACAGTTGGATCCCGGAATACATCCAAGAAAATTGCCAGGCGGATAAAATCGCGCAAGGCCTTCTCCAATTGTTTAAGGATGAAAAAGTACGTGAGGCAGAGGTAAAAGCCATGAGAGAGGCGACCAACCTTCTGAAAACTCCCTTCTCTGAGATAGAAATTAGTGAGTTAGCCTTTTAATTTCTTGGTTTGAAAGACCGGTTGCGGATGATATGACCCCAAGGTCCATTCCCATGGAAAGCATATTCCTAGCAATTTCTGTTTTACTTTTTTCTGCTCCCTCAGCAAATCCCTTCTCCAGACCTTGTTGAACTCCTTGCTCCAGACCTTGTTGAACTCCTTGCTCCAGACCTTGTTGAACTCCTTGCTCCAGACCTTGTTGAACTCCTTGCTCCAGACCTTGTTGAACTCCTTGCTGAAGGATGTCCTCACTAAATTTTTCTCTAATGTATTCTACAAGGGTCATAAATTTGTTCTCCTCTACAATGTCAAGTTCCATTGCGATTTTATACAGATCCTCTTGATGGGGAGTCTCTCCTAGCTTTGCCATATAAGTCATTATAATCTTAATATAACTCTCCTCTCCTTGAGCTTCAAGAAATTTTAGAGCTTCCATAATACTCTTAAAAAAAGGAAGAATATCTGCATCATGAATATGTTTTAAAACACGGGCCATAGTCCCATACCATAAGTAATTTCTTAATTCTTCATCGGATTTTTGTGTTAAGTCAATAAGGTGATAGGGAGAAAAGAAAGTTTGTTTTGCAATCTCTCTTTCATTCTCTGGAAAAAGATCAAAAAAGTCCAAGGTATAAGTATAAGGCATTTTTCCCGTATAGAGAACAAGAGGATAAACAAGAGGTAATTCCCTGGATTTTGTTGTTCTTATATGGTCTTCCATGATGCCTGTCATATATTTTAAAAGACGAAAGGGAAGGAGAGGATGGGTTTTTGAAGCATGTTCAATCAATAGATATAAAAAGCCCGGTTTTCCATTGAAATCCATTTTATAAAGAAGATCAGAAATTTGAGATTTTAGCTTATCATCAATATGACTTTCTTTTTGTAACTGAATGGAAGAAAAGTCAATGCTCTCACGCACATGATCTGGTAAATTCTTATGAAAGAATTCCTGAATTACCTTTGGGTTTGTCATCATCGAACGAGTAAATCTATCGTGATATGATAAGTTGTTTTTTGCCACTGGTTATAATTTTTAATTAAATTTTTATAAAAAAATAAACTCACATTTCGAGTTAATCAAGAAGAAATTTGAAAAATGATACTCAACCCTCTCCACAAATTTAAATCCCTGTGCTAGGGTCAAGCCAACATGAATTCATAAAATGAGACTGGTATGCAGATTGCTGTTTTAAAAGAAAAAAGACCTTATGAAACCCGCGTTGCGGCCACGCCTGAAACGGTAAAAAAACTAATTGCTCTGGGCTTTTCCGTGATCGTTGAAAAAGGGGCAGGGGACAACTCTCAGTATCCTGATAGTCAATATGAAGCTGCGGGGGCTAAAGTTGCCGCGAGTCCTGAAAAAACCCTGGATAAGGCGAAAATTGTCCTTAAAGTTCTGCCGCCTATGACCAAAAAGGATGGAGATGAGGATGAGGTTAAGCTTTTGCCTGAGGGTGCGCTGCTCATTGGTATGCTTCAACCCTATGCCAAGGCAGAGCTGATTGAGGAATACAACAAACGCAAAATAACGGCTTTTTCCCTTGAACTTGCGCCGCGTATTACCCGCGCCCAAGCCATCGATGTGTTGTCTTCCCAAAGTAACCTTGCGGGATATCGGGCGGTAATTGAAGCGGCCAACGCTCTCCATCGAGCCTTTCCTATGATGATGACAGCCGCTGGTACCATTGCGCCAGCGCGGGTTTTGATTTTAGGGGCAGGCGTTGCGGGTCTTCAAGCGATCGCCACAGCTAAACGTATGGGAGCCATTGTGAGTGTCTTTGATGTGCGCGCCGCTGCAAAAGAACAAGTGGAAAGCCTTGGCGGCACCTTTGTTGAAGTATAGTCAGAAGAATCAGGAGATGCAGCTGGCGGTTATGCCAAGGAAATGAGCAAGGATTACAAAGATCGCCAAGCGGCAAAAATCAAGGAAGTCATTGGAAAGTCGGACGTGGTCATTACAACGGCCCTGATTCCTGGAAAACCCGCGCCGCGCCTGATTACAACTGATATGGTGAAGGGAATGAAGCCCGGATCCGTTATTGTGGATTTAGCCGTTGAGTCAGGGGGAAACTGTGAGGGCAGCGTTGTTGGGGAAGTGGTTGAAAAAGATGGCGTAAAAATCCTAGGGTATGCCAACATGCCCGGACGCATCCCGACCGATGCTAGTGCCGTTTATGCCCGCAATCTCTTGAATCTTTTAACTCTTTGCATGGATAAGGATTCAAAAACATTAAAGATTAATTGGGATGATGAGATTATCCAAGCCATTGCGTTGACCCATGAGGGCAAAACGCGGAATGAGAAAAAAGGAGCCTTATAATGGAAATGATTTCCCCCTTTCTTTTAGGCCTGACCGTCTTCGTTTTGGCGGTGTTTGTAGGGTATTACGTGGTGTGGAAAGTAACGCCCGCGCTTCACTCTCCCCTGATGTCAGTGACTAACGCCATTTCGAGCGTGATTGTTGTTGGGGCTGTACTTGCCGCAGGATCGGCTCAAGACATCCTGACTCAAATTTTTGCCTTTGGGGCTGTTGTCATGGCTTCTATTAATATTTTTGGCGGTTTTGTTGTAACCCGCCGCATGCTTGAAATGTTTAATAAAAAGAAATAGGAATGTGATCGTGAGTGCAAATTTATCAGCCTTATCCTACCTTATCTCCTCTGTTTGTTTTATCCTGGCTCTTCAAGGCCTTTCCTCGGCCAAGACATCCCAGCGAGGTCTGACCTTTGGGATTGTGGGAATGCTCCTTGCTGTGGCGACAACCCTCGCGTCTCCCATCGTCTCCAGCTATGGGTGGATTATCTCTGGTATTATCGTAGGCGGCGTTATTGGAACGGTAATTGCCAAGAAAATTCAAATGACCGCTTTACCCCAGTTAGTAGCCGCTTTCCATAGCCTTGTGGGCCTTGCTGCCGTGTGTGTGGCAGCAGCTGCTCTTCTCGAACCTTATGCCTTTAATATTGGCAATGTGGGCTCCATTGCGGTGGGTTCTCTCGTGGAAATGGGCCTGGGTGTTGCCATTGGTGCCATTACCTTTACAGGATCCGTTGTGGCCTTTGCGAAACTTCAGGGCCTTGTTTCCGGTAACCCTTTGACGTTTACAGGACAACATCCCCTAAATGCTCTCTTAGGCATTGGGCTCGTGATATTGATTGGTCTCTTTGCGACCTCTGAATCCCATACCCTTTTCTGGGCACTGACCTTTGTGTCTCTACTCTTGGGCTTCCTTTTAATTCTTCCCATTGGCGGTGCGGACATGCCCGTTGTGATTTCTATGTTGAACTCTTATTCAGGATGGGCTGCTGCTGGTATTGGATTTACCCTGGGTAACAGCCTTTTGATTATCACAGGAGCCCTGGTGGGCGCCTCTGGTGCGATCCTGAGTTACATTATGTGTAAGGGCATGAACCGTTCCATATTCAACATTATTTTGGGGGGCTTTGGTGGGGATCACGCAGCTGCTTCTGCAACAGGCGGTAAGGAACAGCGCCCCTATAAGGCAGGCAGTTCTGAGGACGCAGGCTTTATCATGAAAAATGCAAAATCCGTTATTATTGTGCCCGGTTATGGTATGGCTGTGGCCCAAGCCCAGCATGCTTTGCGTGAGATGGGTGATATTCTGAAAAGTGAGGGTGTTCAAGTGCGTTACGCGATCCATCCTGTGGCAGGCCGTATGCCGGGGCATATGAATGTTCTCCTTGCGGAAGCCAACGTGCCCTATGACGATGTGGTGGAGCTTGAAGATATTAACCGTGATTTTGCCCAGACGGATGTGGCCTTTGTCATTGGCGCTAATGATGTGACTAACCCTTCAGCGAAAACCGATCCCAAGAGCCCCATTTATGGAATGCCTATTTTGGATGTGGATAAGGCCAAAACCGTGTTGTTTGTGAAGCGCTCCATGGCCCCAGGATATGCGGGCGTGGATAATGACCTTTTCTATCAGGATCACACCTTGATGCTCTTTGGGGATGCCAAAAAGATGTGTGAAGAGATCATTAAGGCGCTGGAGGAGTGATTAAAAATTTTAATTAAACTTAAAGGAATTTGTTGTGTTTTTATCAAAGGTATTTGCGACAGTAACCCTTCTTTTAGCCCTCAATTTAAACTTCCTGCCGCTCCATGCAGAACGTATAGCTATCGAATCAATTGATGAGGTCGTAACCCACGTTCGTAGTCTTCGGGAAACAGGGGTAAAAGCTGAGGATATCGGTATCATTCTTGATTGTCATGGCGTTGTGACAAGGGAAACACAACACGCTACCCCACATACATTAAAAGATAATATTTTAGAAGCTCTTAACTATTTTAAAGAAGAAGGAATCTCTGTTGTCATTGCTACAGCTTGGAATAACCTTGATGATGTTGTTCAAAATGCTATTGTAGAATTAGGATTAGGTCATTTTTTTGATGTAATACCTCATCAAAAATCCGAGCTAGAAGACTTCTCTGTTGGTTATGAAGGAGCGACTAAGCTTCGAGGATATAAAAATGGGAGAGTTGTTGCTTTAAAATCCGCAGCTCATTTTGATAGTATTCGTTATTTTCGTAAGAAAGCCTTTGCCCTCGAGATTGTTTATCCTGGAAGAGTCTTCTCTCATATATGTGGCGTTGATGACGATAGCTATAATTTAGGTATAATTGAAAAAGATTTTCCATTTACGCGACACAGTTCTGAGGGATGCTCTCTTACACTCTTCCATCTAAAAACACCTATAGCTGATTCTCTTCCTTCTTCGAGTGTCTCTAGGCTTTCTTCGCCTGCAAGCCAACATCCCTCGACTCAAATCCCTTCGAGTGATCCCCACCCAGATTTACCTCCCACCATCATTACACAACATTTTGATGATGAATCTTCTTCTACTGATTATGAACGTGAGCAATTCTATGATGGTTATGGGTCTAATGGTGAATAACATCAGCCATAACGCTCCAGCTTTGCGGGCGTGTTATGACTTCAGATCCTCAATGAGTGTTTTCTTCGGCGCGCCGTCTAGGCTGCGGTAAAGGGTTACGTTTTCCAAAACCCGCATGACGTAATTGCGTGTCTCTCCATAAGGAATAAGTTCTATCCAATCGACAACGTCTATTTTACCCTGGTGTGGATTTCCTAACTGAGCTAACCAACGGTGAATGGGGGTGTTCCCTGCATTATAAGCCGCTGTTGCTAGAATATAAGAGCCATTAAATTCATCTAAAAGGTGAGATAGATGGGAAGACCCCAGGGTGACGTTATGAGACGGGTCCGTAAGTTTACTAACCGAATGTTTGATGCCAATTCGTTTGGCTTCCTGGGATGCGGTTGAGGGCATAAACTGCATCAATCCTGTCGCTCCCGCAGAACTGACAGCCGTGGGGTTGAAACGACTTTCTTGATAGGTTATCGCCATGACCAATGCTTTCTCGGGAATCCGTTGGCCTCTTTTGGGGATGGTAACCGTGGGATAGGCCTTGGCAAGGGTGATGGGCTCTGCATAGCCAGCTTTCTTCGCCGTCCACACCACATCATAAGGAGAATAGGCGTGAGCTAACATGACTGAGAGTTCGCGCTCCGCCTTATTATCCGCCTTGTCAGCAATATGGAGGAGAAATTTACTTAACTCATGGGACGCGCTGCTGCCTAGTCCCTTTAAAAGGTGAACTGCTTGCACGATATCCTTTTGCTCAAAACGCTTTTTCTCTTCTGCTGTTGCAGAAGGAGCTTTGGCAAGAGAAGGGTAGGGGGCCTCTTGTATCTTTGCCGCGGCCAGCTGTCCGTAATAGGTTGTTTTATATTTAGCCGCTTTGCTGTACCACTTCGCGGCTTGTTCATTGTTATGTTGGGCTTCATAAACACGTCCCATCCAATAAGCCCCACGGGCTTTGCTGATAGCTCCTTTGACGTTGGCTAGCACGGTTTCAAAATGCTGTTTGGCCTCATTGGGACGGTTTAAAAAACGCAAGGAGAGCCAGCCCATGAGCCACTCTGCCGTGGCAAAATCCTCGGATCCGGCTTCAAGATGATGATTTCTCAGGAGCTTGTAAGCCGTTTGATAGTCTTGAAGTGCAATAAGTTCGCGGGTAAAGTAGTTTCGCTCTTTCCACCATTGAGCCGCATGGGCGGGACTTACGGAGGTTTTGAGGAGAATTTGAACTGCCGGCTGGACCTCATCCTGTTTTCGGTAGTATTTTACCTTTTCATATAAGAGACCTTCATTGTTCCGCAGTTGGGCGGGAAGGGCCTGCATTCTTTTAAGGGCCTCTGTGGTTTTTCCCTCCAAAAAGGCAAGACGAATTTCGGCCACTTTGCGTGTTGCAATGGGAATATGCACCAGCAAGCGTTTTGCTGTGGGGACATCCCCATTCCATAAAAGCATATTCAGGCGTGCGAGGTGCTCCTTTTCTTGGAGCAAATGACCAAAGCTGGTGACATACTTGCTTTCTTCTGCCTTTGTCATATCCATAGTACGCCAGGCGGTGAGGATCACTTTAGCGGCTTTCGTTTTTTCTTTCAGACGCATATGGGCTTTGGCGTAGGCCAAAGCGCCCAAAGGTGTTTGGGGAGGATGGTTTTCAAACCACACAAATATTTCTTCGGGAGAGCCTTTCTTTGTAATGGTTTCTTCCGCAAGGCGGCAAAGCTTTTCGTGATGGGGCCAGTGGCTATTTGAATTGAGAAAAATTGCCAGCTCTTTTGGTGTAAATTGATCCGCATCTCTTATAATCCCGAGCCAGGTGATCAGTTTTTGTGAAACGGGACAGCCCTCAGCTTTGACTCGCTTTTGCTGATTGAGCTGAGCTAAAAGAGCCGGTTTACACTTTTGAAGTTCCATTTGAGGAGAAAGGGCAAAAAGAGGGGTGGAGACACATAAAATGATGGAGAGTGACTTGTAGAGTTTTTGAAAGAGGGGTAATATTAAGCAAGCAATTCTCTTCATTTAAAGGGGGCTCCATGTTTCAAGATGTCTATACCGCTATCATTACACCATTCCAAAACGGGAAGGTAGATGAAAAAAAATTAGAAGAGCTAGTCTCGTGTCAAATAGAGGCCGGCGTCAAGGGCGTGGTTCCCTGTGGGAGCACAGGTGAGTATTTATTTCTAACGCCTGAGGAAAAAATACGCATCATTGAAATTTGTGCAAATCTTTGTAAGGGAAAGGCACAAGTGATTGCGGGCACGGGGGCTGTCTCGACAGAAGAGACCATTTCTCAAAGCCAAAGAGCTCAAAAGGCTGGCGCCACCGCTGCTCTTATCATAAGTCCCTGGTATGTCAGGCCGTCTCAAGAGGGGCTTTATCTACATTATAAAAAGATCGCTCAGAACGTTGAACTTCCTATTATTATCTATAACAATCCTGCTCGGACAGCCGTTGATATGTCTTTGGAGACCCTCCTGCGGCTTATGGAGTGCCCCACTATTCAAGGGTATAAGGATTCTTCCTCAAACTTTGTTATGGTTTCAGAGCTCAAACAGCAGCTGGGAGATCGTTTAAGCTTGCTGGCAGGTAATGATGAGCCGCTCGCCGCTTTTTTAGCCATGGGGGGTGATGGCGGTATTTTGCCCGTGTCCAATGTGGCGCCCACCCACTTTGTTGAGTTGATGGCGAGCTGGCGGACGAGTAATCTTTCTGCTTTTAAAGCTCAATGGAAAAAAGTGTTTCCTTTACTGATCGCTTTAACGCGGGAGAGAAATCCTTCCCCCCTTAAATATGCTATGACTCTCGTGTATGACGTGTCTCCTGAAAATCGTCTTCCCTATGCCCCTCTTCTAGAGTCTACGAAAAAGGCTATTGAAGGCGCCTTAGAGAATCTGGGCTTATGGACGCCCTTGACTTCAGTGAGGGCGCGATGACATCGGAAAGAAAAGTGGTGGCTCTGAATAAACGGGCCCGCTTTGATTATTATATTGAAGAGACGCTTGAGGCAGGGATTATCCTTCAAGGAAGTGAGGTTAAATCCTTGCGCCAAGGGCAGGGGAGTATTACAGAATCCTATGCCACGGAGGAGGAGGGCGCCCTTTATCTAGTGAATTCTTTTATCCCTGAATATAATGAGGCCAGTCGCTTTAATCACAATCCCAAGCGCCGCCGCAAACTTTTGGTGCATAAGCGGGAGTTAAATCGCATTTGGATCGCAATTCGCCGCAAGGGAATGACCCTTGTGCCCCTTTCTCTTTATTTTAATGAACGTGGCATCGCTAAGTTAGAGCTGGGTTTTGCGTCAGGAAAGAAAAAAGCGGATAAACGCACCGTTGAAAAAGAGCGGGATTGGCAGCGTGAGAAGGGCCGTCTGATGCGCTCTAAGGGGTAGTTTACAAATAAATATATAAATAAACATTGAAATTTTTTTTAAAAACACTACATGTATAGATACGTAGAAATTATATTAAGTGGTATGTATTATGTCAAAGAAATTGAAATTAACCCTATTGATGTCCGGCGTTATGTTCTTCCCTAAGGGAGCCTATGCAGTAGATCAAGATGAAGAACTTAAAACGGTAGCTTCCAGGCCAGCTTCATCACATCATCAACCTGCTTCTTCTTTATTGCCAACATTTATGGATGAACAGAATGCTGATGTGCAACCTTCTGTGGCCGCGAGTAGTTCTCAGGTAGCTTGTAGCAGTTCTGAGGTTGACTCTGAACTAGACGAACTTCATGACAGTCTTACAAAAACAAGAAAAGGGTGGGATTTATATGCCGAACTTTTACAAAGCAACATAGAAACTAATATTGATTTGACAAAGTATTTTAATTTTGGCGATATTCAAGGACATGAAGAGGCAGGAAAGACACTATCGATCGTAATGGATTTATTGCAGAGAGAAGTGGAAAAGCCACTTGAGGATATAGAAAAAAAGCAAAAAGAACTGACCAAGCTTATTTTCAATGATCAAAAAGAAACAGAACTCTATTTATCTGTGCGAAATCAATTAGATGAGCTGTTGGATGATAAGATGTCAATCGAAGATTTTCATTTATCTTGCTCGGATATGCTAAAAAACTCTATGCTTCAGGGAAGTAAAGTATATTCATTTGTAAACCTTATCCAACAAGGAAAAGTTGTGGGTGATTTTTTTCAAAGAGTAGGAGCAGGGGAACACTTTACAGAAGCTACTCTTGTGAACATTATAAAAGAGACACCTGAGAATTCAAAAAATATTATTGAGAGAATGGCTAGGGCATCTCTTAAAATGGAAAATATAATCAAGTCCATAGAGCAAGCTGTAAATTGAGCGTTAAGCACAAGCCTTTCTTATATGGAAAGTCGCTATAAATTACCAAGGCTTCTGAGTTTATCACCAGAAGCAAGAGCAACTCTCTTGCAAAAAGCCAAGGAAATAGTCGAAACGACGGGTACAGTCCCAAATACAGGGGTTATTGGAGAAGCCTACAAAGCAATATATGGAGTCGGTCCTTCGGCTCCATAAAGGAATTTTTGAAAGATCACCGTATGCCATTATCCGCACAGGTAGTGGCCTATTAAGTACTTGATAAAAAGGTTCTTATTAACCTGAATGTTGTGTTTCACCTTATGTCTTAGTTAGATAAGGGGAGTACACCTAAAAACGTTGTTGCGAGCGAAGCAAAACCATTCAGGCCATACTATAAAACTGCCATAATAATTTTAATCCCATAAAGTTTAATTTATGGTTTTTCGTGACCATTGACAAATGGCATTTAGTCAAGGGCAAGGGGTTAAAAGCTACAAGCGCGGCCTTTGTATTATACAATTTTGTTGCTCATTGGTTTGGCAATTCAAAAGAATTTCATATCTTAGCTAGTGTTTCTAACTTTATTCCTATGGATCCTCAATTTGCCCCTGAGGAATTTATAAGAGAAAGAACGGGCATCCTACAATATTATAAAATCATTCCTGAATTTCTACAAAGAGAAATAAATGCTGGAAAAAGCTATTTACGTGTAGATTTGCATGGACTCTCTCCAGAAGAAAGCATTGAACGCGTTATGGAACTCGTGAAAGTATTAGCTTTACCTCAATTTAAAGGTAAATCAGCTCTTGTGATCACAGGAAAAGGAAATCACAGCCGAGGTAATCTCCCCGTTCTAAAACCTGCAATTCAAGATCTTTTAGAAAAAGTTTCAAAAAATGGCACGTTTTCTTTGAGATATAAAGAAGATCAAGGAGCTGGCGCTTTTAAAATCCAGTGTGTTCGCGCCAACATTACTACAGGCAATTGATGACTCTAGCAAGGACTAAAGTTTCTTTTGCCTGAAAGCAAAGATTTTAACCAAAAAAGAGACATAAAAAAACAAAAAATTAACCAGATTTTAGTTTTAATCAATTAACAATAAAAAATAACATTAAATTAAAATTGGGGATTTTTACTTTGAGATTCTATTTGTTTTTATTGTGTCTTTTGTCTGGCTCATCAGCTATGGCTATGTATGGGGGAGATGATTCAAGAAAATCTAGTAGCACTACAACAAGACCTGCCATTCCTCTCCTTGATTTAGATAAGCAAAAGCCTGGTCACTCCAGTCCTCGTTCTATTTCTCTCCTCTATCCCTATCCTTCTGCTACTTCTCATCCACATTTAAGCCCTCGTCCCAGTTCTTGGTCTTGTAGTTCCCTTCCTTCTCTTAGTCCTCGCTCTCAGCGCTCTCCTCGAAGCCCTAGCTCTTGTCAACGCTATCTCCCTCAGCTTGAGAACATCATCCCTGAATATTGGCAGGACAAGAGTGAAATTTCTCTCCTTTCTCTTTGGGGAAAATTAGGTTCTGTGAAATTCAAAAACGACTCATTCCCATCTGCCTCATCTGCATCTTCTTCTCCGCCAAGTTCTTCTGAACAATATGACGATAGGCCTGATTTCACGATCAAGTCTGAGGAAGAGTGTATCAGTGTTTTATCGAGCTCTCTTAAAGAAACAATTCAACATTTAAAAATTGATTTTATACCAACAGCACATCTACTCTCTCAAATTCTGGAAAATTTAACATCTTTAAATTATCTTTATTTCAATTTTTATTTAGATAGAAAAACTTCTGACTCACATCCATTAACGCTTGTTAGACACAAATACCTTACCTTGAGCAAGCAAGATGCTATTGATTTATCCCCTGAAATTGTCCTTCAGTTACTACACAGCAACGAGGAAACTCTCCCACTTATTAGAATAAAAGCAAGTGAAGGGGGGCAAGCTGCGCAATACATTCTTGGTCAGATTTATGAGAATCACCAGATAATTCCAGAGGAAATAAAGGGAGAGAACGAGACAAACGCTCTTCTCTGCTATAAGCAGGCCGAAGGTAACGCAGGAGCACAATATGATCTTGGCAGGTACTATCTTACCAAAGCAAGCGCTGAAGCTGGTACCCCAAGGATTAAAGGATGGAAAGAAGAAGCTTTTAGACTATTTAGGTTAGCTGCAGCACAAGGTCATAGAAAGGCGAAATTTCATCTGGCAGAAGATGCTTTTGTGAGAGAAAAGAATGAAGATGAAGCTTTTAAGTTATTTAAATCTTCTGCGAAACAAGGTTATACAAAAGCGCAAACCTACCTTGGATGGATGTATGTTAAAAAAAATATGGGCAAAGCCGTCCTATGGTTGAGGAAGGCCGCAGACAAAGGACACCTTGGCGCCCAATATAACCTTGGCATGATCTATAAAGACCCAAGAATTCAATACAGTGGCCAAATATCACAAGAAGAAAGAACTCAAGAAGCTTTTAAATGGCTTACACTGGCTGCAGAACAAAATCTAAAGGAAGCCTATCTTCCTCTTGGAGATTTATATTACGAAAATCAAGGTGTGCCTTTAGAAATATCAATTTCAGAAAGAATGGATGAAGCTTGGAAATGGTTTCAGCTAGCTGCAAATCAAGAAGGAGAAACTGAAGCAAAATTCAAGCTTGGTCTTATGCGTTTATGTGAGCAAAAAGTTGAAAGCGAAACCGCAAGAAAGTGGTTTCTTCATGAGATTGATCCCTTGTTTTACATTTGGTTTATTCATAGGTATCCTCAAGGAGTTGGAGAAACCCCACGTGACAATGATAAGAAGGCAATCGGATGGCTTCAAGGAGCTATCCAAGAATATGCTACTCCCCGATATGGAAAGCAATCCTGGCAACTTTCAACAATGCAATTTGCTCTTGGGTGGATGTATATGCATGGTCGAGTTCAGGATGAGAAATCACCAAAAGAACACGATGCTGCAGCAGTTGACTTGTTAAGTATGGCAGCCTTACAGGGGCTAAGGGAAGCGCAATTCTCCCTAGGAAAAATGTATTGGGAAGGACGAGTCGCTGATGAAAAATCACCAGAAAATGATTTGATAGCCTTTGATTTATTTAAAAGGGCTGCTGAGAAAGACTTAGTAGAAGCCCTATTTTACCTGGGGGAAATGCATTGGGAAGGGCGTGTTCAAGGTGGACTATCAATAGATAATAGAATGAAGGCTCTAGAATGGTATAACCAGGCAAGAAAAAAGAAATTCAAGGGAGCAAAAGATAAACTTAAAACAATTTTGGACCTTTCAATATAAGTCATATTATCTAAAGTTTGCACCTTGCTCTCGGCTTTCCAACAACGTATCTTTCCATATTAAAAAAAGCGTTAGGCTCAATTCAAAAAGAATCGAAACAAAAAGAGGCGGCAAAATAAATTAATGTTAAAAGTCATTTCTTGCTTATTTTTCTTTTGTATTCTTTTTGAGCCATTGCAAAGTTATGCCACGCCCAATTGTCCTCCAGAAGAAGTTAAGAGTGTGTCACCCCCGAAAATTGGCAATTATGTGCTCTCCTTCTCTCAACAACCAGGGCCTTTATTAAGTTTTGGGCAAAATATTCTTAAGGAAGCTAAAACAAAAGTTTTTTTGTTTTTAGATACTTTTGTTGGCTCTCAAATGCGTTTGATGGATGCCGTCCCATATGGCGTATATGGACTTACGGATAATTTTTCTGCTCTCTTGAGCGTCCCTGCTGCAAACTATAAACAAAATAAACGCCACTCCTCAGGACTTTCTGATACGTTGCTACAATTAGAATACGCTTTCTATAATGAAAATACGTCTCAGTTTGAGGATCAAGCCACTCTTGTCGCGGGTGTCACTTTTCCAACAGGCTCAGCAACAAAGCAGCCTCCCACAGGTTTTGGCTCTTCAAGCTTTTTCTTAGGGAGTACATTTAACCGAACTTATGTGAACTGGTATGCTTTTACCTCGCCGGGAGTTACTCTAACCACCTCTCATAATGGGCAAAAGATGGGTAACGAATATCTTTACCAAGTGGGCATTGGCCGAAATATTTGCACCATTGATTCTGAATGGATTTTTGCTTGGTTGGTTGAAGCAAATGGTCGGTACGTAGAAAAAACGCGCTTCAAAGGACGCACCAATCCAAATTCAGGAGGGAATCTCATTGTTATCACGCCTTCCCTGTGGATCTCTTCAGAACAAATAACCCTTCAATTTGGCGTTGGCCTGCCGGTTTCCCAACATTTATTTGGGAATCAAACTAAAGACAAATACTTGCTAGCCTCAAATGTGAGCTGGCTTTTTTAAGGAAGAGCTTTAGTCAGCTTTATTCTTCAAATTTTTTACCTCTCATCATCTTTTACTAGCAGATGAAAGCCTGCAGGCGAGAGGCCACTAAATGTAGCCTTTGGTGATAGTGAAAGAGATCGATGGCGGGGGGCCACAGGAGGTGGTGGAACGCTTTCCCCTGAAGATTGGGGAAGCTGGGGTAAAAGTCGAGAAGATGAAGAGACGACATTCCGTGGAAGTGGTGGAAGAGGCCTCAAATCACTTCTCAATCTGTGGGGTACTGGAGGAGATTGAGGGGCTGGAACACTTTCCTCTGAAGGTCGCAGAGTCCGTGGAGGGGTTGGAGAAGGACTCAAATCACTTCTCAATCTATGAGATACTGGAGATTGATGGGGTAAAGCCCTTGAAGATTGCGAAGGTCGTGGAGAATGTAGTAATAAAGGAAGAGAAGGTAAAGACACTCCATTTATTAATCGCGAAGATACAGGAGGGGATTGAGGAGGTGAAATCCTTTGCTCCGAAGGTTGTGGAGGCACTGAGGGGAATCGAGAAGGTGAGGATGAAGGACTTCCTTCTTCACTACTGGCGTGCATTCTTCGGAATAATGGAGATTTATATATTGAAGCGGATAAAGATTCTCCCTGATCAATACTTTTTAACTCTTTTTCAATATTAGTTGAATTATGTCTTCCCAGAGTAAGGCTTCTTGCTCTTCTGTAGTGAGCACGTTGCATGTCCAAAGAAAGAAATTCAAATTCAGGATAATAACTTTGATAAATTTTTGCTAACGCCATAAAAGATTGGTAGCGTTTTGGGTCCTCTTGTGGGTCCTTAGGAACAATTCCAGAATACGGATTAAAATCCGGATAATAATTTTTATAAAGTTGTACTACATCTATAAAAGACTTGTAGAGTTGGTTAAAAGTTCTTAATTCTTCTTTTGGGATCTCTTGACGAAGAGCAATGTATCTTTCTGAAAACTTAAGAAGAAGAGTTGGAAGACTTTCCTCAAAACGCTGTGGCGTTTTTATTTCCATAGTGGTAGATGGGCGTGAAATTAGAAAGGATTCCATTTCTCCATTAGGCTTTCCTTTTTTTCGAGGACTTTGAGGACTTATTTTAGGGATCTCTAAGCTCTTGCTCTCTAAAACCTTTAAAGTTGCGCCATTAGTGCTTAACTTCGCAGAAATATTATCAAGCGCATCCTTGGGAATAAAGGTTACTTCCTGTATTCCTTGATCAACAGCTCTACTTGAAGAAACTACCCCCCTGGTTTCTTCATCTTCAACAAGTGTCTCGCGAGGATTTGTCTGAGGTATATATCCTCTCTCTTCTTTCAGATCAGAGATCATTGTATATGCCCCTTGAGGGGACAATATGACCACAGAAGCTAACACCCCTAGCTTTACTTTTTTAAAAACACTCATCATTTTCACCATAATTAAATTCATACAATCTTTTCTATAGTATAAGAACAACTAGAAATTAGTCAATCTTTTAGTAACATTATGTCAGTAAAATTGAAACAAGACAAAAATCCCAACTGTTACTTTCACGGAGTGGATTAATAAAATGCCTTTCGTAAGGCAAAATTTATAAAACCCTTAAATAGGGCGCGAGCATTAAATATTCTTAATGCTATGAGAGAAACGGATTTGATTAAAAAAATGACCCGTTGTGCTCCGCTTTCTTCCGCTTCTGCCTTCAGTTTTTTCATTTTAAATCATCTAAGTAGCCTTATGAAACCCATACTAAGAAATAAGTTGGACTTTTAGTTGAAGTAGTCTATATAAAAATTGGTTTTATGGAACGACAGCCGAAACCTATTTTGAAGGCGTTTGGTTGGTATTGGCCTGTAAAAGGCCGTATAATTGATGAAGTGGAGATGAGTATGCCAAAGATGACATTTATTAAAGCTGATGGGGAGCGTGTTGAAGTTGAAGCCCCAAATGGCTTGTCAGTGCTTGAAATTGCTCATGAGAATGGAGATAAGCTCTTCCTCGAAGGGGCCTGTGAAGGGTCCTTGGCCTGTTCGACGTGTCATGTCATTGTTGAGCCTGAATGGTATGAACTTTTGGTAAATGCTACAGAGGATGAAGAAGACATGCTTGATTTGGCTTTTGGTCTTACTCAAACCTCCCGTCTGGGTTGTCAAGTTATCATGCGCCCTGAGCTCGATGGTCTTGTGGTACGTCTTCCTGCCGCAACCCGGAATATGATGTAGAAACATAATGTATTTCATAACAAAATTGTGACCTTAGACACTTTTTTAAGACTCACCCGGCTTTCTCGCCCTATTGGAATATGGCTTTTACTTTTTCCTTGTTGGTGGGGGATTGCTCTGGCAAGCCCTAAATGGCCTCCTCTTGCTCTCCTCCTCCTTTTTGCCTGTGGAGCCACCCTGATGCGTAGCGCAGGGTGTGTTTATAATGATATGATTGATAAGAACTTTGATGCAAAAGTCAAACGTACAGCTATTCGTCCTCTTGCAACAGGAGAAGTTTCTTCAAAGGAAGCCTTATTCATTCTTTTCTTTCTTCTTGCCATGAGTGCCCTGATTCTTTTTAGCCTTCCACTTCCTGTTATTATGGTAGGTTTTGTTTCCCTTGCTCTTGTCTTACTCTATCCTTGGATGAAGAGAATTACCTATTGGCCTCAACTTTTTTTGGGTTTAGCTTTTAATATTGGAGTTCTCATGGGATGGTTAAGTTTATATCCCACTTTTTCTCTTACTCTTCTTCTTTTTTATGGGGGGGGAATTTTTTGGACCATTGGATATGATACCATTTACGCTTTTCAAGATTTGGAAGACGATATCTTAATTGGAGTAAAGTCTTCTGCCATTGTCATTTCCTCAGCTCCTAAACTTTTTCTTAGCTTGTTTTATGGTGTAGCCGTTATCCTATGGGGAGTGGGAGGAAAAGAAGCCCACCTGGGATGGGTGTATTGGCTTTTCCTAACCTTTATCACTCTTCATTTTGCGTGGCAAATTCTTGCTTTAAGAAAAAATAATGCAAATAATTGTCTTGAGATATTCAAATCAAATACAAAGATTGGATTTCTTTTGTTTCTTGGTATTTTTCTTTCTCACCTCATTCGCTAAAATAATAAAAGACAAAAGCATTTTATTCAGAAATTAACCTATTATTAACAATAAAATTATATCCTGAAAAAGAAATCTAAAACCCTATGTCAAGGAGAATTTCTGATGAGCAAAGATACAAATATCCCCCCATTTATGGAAGAAGGTCTTAATGCCTTTAAAAAACATAAATTTCCTGGCATCGATATGGAAACTCTCCTCAAAAGCTATCAAAAAAATGTAGAATTTATGAATGCCGCTCAAAAAATTGCAACAGAAACGACTCAATCTCTTCTGGAGCTCCATAATCAATTTCTTTTGGAAGCTTTTGAGCAATGGAACGGACAGTTAAAAAATAATCTCTCCACTAACACTCCGACGGATAAAACAACTCAGCAAGCAAAATCTTCAAAAGCAGTGATTGATAAAATGATTGACCATGCACGAGAAGTTCATTCAACTGTTGAAAAATCCAATGAAAAGCTCATTAACTCTCTCCAAAAGAGAATTAAAGACAGTGTAGATGAGTCTGTAAGCTTAGCAAAAAAGAGCAAGAAGAAGGCTTAAAAGAGAATAGATCCTGATTGACACCCCCCGATTTGATCGCGGGGTTTAGCGTCGCATTAACAATGACATCTTTTTTAATATTCATCTAATTTTTCCAATGCTTTTGTCAGATTAACTTTTCCACGACCTCTTAGACTTGGCGGAATATCTGGCGCAATATCTGTATTTTCAAGAAGGCACCGCGAAACGCGAGCGGCTGTGTTAGCATCTGGGCTTTTGATTTGGCTCCACAGGTCTGCCAAAATTCCGCTGACCATGGCTGTTGCTGCTGATGTTCCTCCCCAAGTTGGCACCTCATCAAAAAAGTTTTTAAGGTTATCAGCATCTGCATAAACGAACTGTCTTTGGGCAGGTCCATTACCGGGTTTAACAGACTTTTCATGGAGATCAAGTGAGTTTGCCTTTGAAGATCCAACCAAAATTAGGTTTGAAAAGAAAGAGGAAGTTTCATCTTCTCCTGAGAACAAACTGCTAATTCGGCTTGGTAAATAGGCAACTTCATGCTCAAAAAATATATCCGCAAGTCCACCACCACTATAACCAGAACTACTAGAGCTACTGGAGTATCCTGGTTGTCCAGGTAAATCTGGAATGGTAGCTCCATCGTTCCCAGCGCTCAAGACAATGATCTTATTACTTCGAAGACACTTGAGCATGCTATCCTTAACGTCAGAGCTTACAAGATGAAAGCAACTTGGATCCTTTGGTAATCCAAAACTACAACTTATAATATGGATAGTAGGATCTTCTGCCAAACGATCAAAAGCTGCCTTTAAACTATCGGTAGAGCTTGTCTCGACAATAACAGGTTGGATACGCGCGCCCGGAGAAGTTGTTGCGACAAGATCTGTCATTTCACTTCCGTGATAGGGGAGAGAATGATTCTTTACCTTTAACAACCAGTCACTGTCATAAACATAGGGAGGACTTATTCTATCTCCGTGTAAGAGATTCCAAGAAAAAGATTTCTCATCTCCAGCATACTGTTCAAAGAGGTGCAATTGATCAAATGATGACCACAGGCTTGTCGGAAGAACTTTAAAAAAACCACCATCACATACCGCGACTCCGATATCCTGTCCTAGTTTAGCTTCTCTAAGGTGAGGAGGAATATCTATTTTTGAATGAACTGAAAGCCCATCATAATGAGTGCGAGCAGCAGTTCTGATAGCCTCTATATTTCCATCAATGAATGCGTGTCCTTCTGCCTGAAGTTCTGGATTAGATGCATGTTTTGCGAGGTGGGCTAACTTATGTCTTAACTCAAAAGGAATTTCTGTGTCATGAAGAGAAGCTATAAGAAGCGGTTTAGCCTCACCTCCTGAAAGTTTGAGCAAGTGCTCCATGGCGCTAAATTTTTCACCGTTTGTGAGTTGATCATCTTTACAAGTAACTGCATGTTTATAGAAAGCAATCAAACTATTCGGAATCTCAAAAGAGGCGTGTGGATTTCCACTTAAAACGTCGTCTTTATATCGATTTGCGAACTCTAATCTCTCTTTAAAATTTAAATTCAACGTATCTTCATTGAGAATATAAGGGACGTTCTTTGCTAGATACAGAGCATAAAGTTCCGCAATCGAATCTTGAGGGCTCTCTACTACGTAAAAACTTTGCGGAAGAAAAGGAGCTTGATAGTGTCTCTTAAGATTCAAATATTCATTGAATGCTCGAACGGAAGTTGAAAGTGAATATTCTGGTCTTGAAGAAAAAATTAATTTTCTTAAAACTGCTAACCGCTCTTCTAGAGTAAGCTCGTGATTCAAAAACTCTTCATAAATAGCGGCTTTAATATCGGGATTTACGTTTTCAATAATCGAAGGAGATGAAGGATTGGACAAATGTAAAAGTAAACCTTTAGGGTTTAGTTTAATGATTTCTTGAAAAAGTTTTCTTGGATCTGGAAAAGACAAATCTCCAAAGAAGTATGAAGCAAGGGTCTCAACCTTTTCTTCATAAGTTATTGCTGGATCTTCTTCTTTTACAAGGTGAATGATTCTGCTTATTTTCTCTTCAGTGTCAGCGGATGAATATAAAAGAGTCCCGAGCTTCTCATTAAACGTCGGTTCGCTAAATGTTGAAGATGAAGTATGAGAACTTGGCAATGGCGGCTCTAGCTGAGCAACTGTTTCAAGGAGTTGAACCGCCTCTGCTTGTGAAAAGAAAGATTGTGTCATAAGCCGCATCAAAAGTGCCGTATTTTTTTCTGAGTAAGTTTCTGGACCTTCTTTTTTTATAAGTTCAATGATTTTACTTATTTTTTCTTCATTGTCTGCAGATGATTGTAAAAGAGAATCTAAATCTTCCTTAAATCCTGCAAAAACAGCAGAACTAGAAAGCAAAAGCATTAAAAGGGTCGGCATAGAAAATTTTAACATGTAATCATACTCCTAAAGTATTTCTCATTACATGGATATTTTTTCGTCTTATTGCAAGTAAAAATGTGTGCTGAATTTATAATTTTCTGTAAATCTATTCCAGAGTATGGAAAAGCTTAATTTACCTTCCTAAGCCAGGCATTTTAATACCTTCTTGTTCTTTATGTTCTCTCTGGTAACTCTCAGCACTATCATCTTGATGACGATGTCCTCTGACTTCTTCTAATTTAGCAGAGGAATTTGCTAGTACTGTTGAGATATTTCCCATCATCAGGATTAAGGATAATATGAGTAGTGTTAGTTTCATCGTTTCTCTCCATTTATAAAGGTTTCTACTTTTCTAAAACATAAATTCCGGGAGCCTCTCTCAAAATAGGATATCCCTTTGCTGAATTGCCCATGGGAGGAGGAGCTGATTTTTTTGTTGAATGTTCTGAAAGCCATTGCTCCCAAGTGGGCCACCATGATCCCTTTTGATGGGGGTTTATTTTAAACCATTCATCGGGATCAATATATTTATCTGATTTTTTATGCGTTGAGACTTGGTAACTTCGGTGATGATGTCCAGGCTCACTGACAATACCTGCATTATGCCCACCACTTGTGAGTAAGAAAGTTATCTCACTATCGATAAAGAGATGAATCTTATAAACTGACCGCCAAGGAGAAATATGATCTTTTTGTGTTCCAACTGTAAAAATGGGTAATTTAATATTATCAAGAGCAACGACTTGATCCCCAACCTTAAATTTACCATCTGTCAATAAGTTATGAAGAAAGAGCTTGCGAAGGTATTCGGAGTGCATCTTATAGGGCATGCGCGTTGCGTCATCATCCCAAGCCATAAGGTCAGTGTAACGAAGTCTTTTTCCCATGAAATATCTTTCTATTCCCTTTGACCAAACAAGGTCATAAGAGCGCAACATATCAAAGGTTCCTGCCATACGGGATGAGTCGAGGTAACCTTTTTCCCACATGACGTCTTCGATAAATGTAATCTGGCTTTCATCAATAAACAGAAGAAGTTCTCCCGCATCTTCATAGTCAAGTTGAGAAGCAAAGGTAGTCATAGTTTTTAAGCGGTCATCTTTTTTTTGCGCCAAGATGGCGGCTGTCATGGAGAGGAGCGTTCCTCCTAAGCAGTAACCTACGGAGTGGATTTTCTTCTTTTGTGTAATGGCTGATATAGCTTCTAACGCATCCATAACCCCTAGATTAACGTAGTCTTCGAATCCAAGATCTCGATCATTACTATCCGGATTTTTCCATGAAATCATGAAGACTGTATGATTATGTTCGAGAAGGTATTTTACGAGTGAATTATGAGGAGATAGGTCAAGGATATAATACTTCATGATCCAAGCCGGTACAATGAGAATGGGCTCAGCATAGACATCCTCTGTTAAAGGAGAATATTGAATAAGTTCAATGAGGCGATTTTGATAGATGACTTTTCCTTTTGTAACTGCCAAATTTTTCCCGACTTTGAACTTTTCACTTCCTGCTGGGGGTTCCTTTTTGAGATGCCGGACCATATCTTCTTCAAAGTTTTTTGCGCCTTTGATTAAGTTGACTCCTTTAAGCTTAACAGTTCTTTCGATGACTTGTGGATTTGTGAACGGAAAATTAAGGGGGCTCCACATGTCAAGGTATTGGCGCGTGAGAAAGGGAAGGACCGCACAATTATGTTGAGAAACACCTCTGACAGTGCTTGTAGCTTCATTCCACCAATCCTCGGCTAATAAAAAGGCTTGTTGGTAGATATTATAAGGCCAGGTTTGCCAACTTTTATCTTCAAATCTCCTGTCATAGGGATGAGAAGGAATGCAACATTCCGTAGTTATTCCAGCTGTTGTCCAGAAGATATAATGAGATAAACTTTTGCTTCTTCGTAAGGCCCCTTCCAGAAGGGAAAATTGCTTGCCGGGAGACATGGCAAGGTGGGTAAACCAATCAAAATAAGCGCCTGAAACAGAAGCAGGGGAGAGCGCAAAAAGTTTTCCGAGCCTTGCATGAAACTCCCTATCAAAGCTTGTTGTAAAGAGATGATTTAAATGGTGCGGAACTTCCCCCGAAAAAAGAATATTATCTTCTCTGTTTTCTTCATTTGAGCATTCTTGATTAGCTTTAGACGTCATGAGTTGGATGTCTCCCTACTTAACGTTCTAAGCTTACCTGAAAAAGTCTTAAATTTTTAATAATGGAAGTTCTTAATAAAAATTTTTGTTTTTAACGAATTGGTAAGAAAGTCACCGTACCATGGCAACAAATAGCATAAGCCTTGAGAAGAGAAAAAAGATGCTGCCAAAAGAAAACATAAATAATTTTAATGAATCTTTGGGAGATTTTCTAGAAACCTTTCAAGAGCAAAACCAACGAATGACGGAAACCTTTTTTAAAGGTATGCAGCAACATCTTCCTTTTCCACCCACGGTGATGGGGGATGTCTTTATTAAAACGGCTCAGGCTCTTCTCAAGAATCCTTCCCATCTTCTCAACGCTCAAGAGGAACTTTTAGGAGAAATTCAAGATTTATGGAAAAAAATGTTGATTCCTGGGAAGGAAAACATTTCTCCGATTCCATCAGATAGGCGCTTTCGTCACGATGCTTGGGAAAGCCAGCCTTATTTTTTGTTTATGAAAGAATATTATCTTGTTACGTCCCGTTGGCTCCAAAAGCTTGTTTCTGAACTCGAAGGACTTGATCCTCAAACAGCAGTTAAGATTCAGTTTTATATAAAGCAATTAACGGAGGCTATTTCTCCAACAAACTTTCCCTTAACAAATCCTGAAGTTCTTGAAGAATTTATGAACTCAAAGGGAGATTCTCTTAAAAAGGGGTTTGAAACTCTTGTGAAAGATATGGAAGGGGGGCAATGGATGAAAATGACCGATCCCTCTGCTTTTGAAGTTGGAAAAAATATTGCTTCTACACAAGGAAAGGTTGTGTTTCGTAATGAACTCTTTGAACTCATTCATTATGCGCCGCGAACAAAAAAACAATATAGTGTGCCTCTTCTCATCATTCCTCCTTGGATCAATAAGTATTATATTTTTGATTTAAGCCCAAAGAATTCTTTTGTGAAATGGATGGTTGAAAAAGGCTATAATGTTTATATCGTTTCCTGGGTTAATCCGCAGTCTGAACTTGCTTCTAAAACTTTTGAAGATTATCTCCTCGAAGGAGCTTATCAGGCATGTCAGAAAGTTTCTGCCCTTTCTGGTAGTTCTTCCATTCATGGGATGGGGTATTGTGTAGGAGGTAACCTTCTTACAGCTCTTAACGCTTATCTTGCCAAAGTACCTTCAAACTTTTCTCTTCAGACCATGACTCTTCTCGCGACCATAATCGATTTCACAAAGGTGGGAGATTTAAAGGTTTTTATGGATGACGATCATCTTCAATGTATAGAAGGAATGATGGCACAAAAAGGGGTTTTGGATGCTGAGATGATGAAATCTATCTTTAGCATGTTAAGACCTAATGAGTTGGTGTGGTCATTTTTCATAAAAAATTATCTTTTAGGGCAAGTGCCGCCAGCTTTTGATTTTCTTTACTGGAATTCTGATTCAACAAGGCTTCCAGCAAATCTCCATCGCTTTATTCTTCGAAAGTTCTTTCAAAAAAACCTTTTTATGAAGTCGGGTGGAATTCACATCAAGGAAGTCCCCCTCAATTTACAAGAGATTACAACGCCAACATTTCTTCTTTCAACTCAGGAAGATCATATCTCACCGTGGGAAAGTACTTATCCCGCAACCCACCTTTTCAAAGGACCTCTTGAATTTATTCTTGCAGGTTCAGGACATGTGGCAGGGGTCATTAATCCACCTTCAGAAGGCAAATATTATTTTTATACAAATCCTGATTCTCCACCAAATGTAAATGAATGGCTTAAAATGGCCACGAGAAATGAGGGATCCTGGTGGACAAAATGGGATGAATGGACGTCCCCCTTGAGCGGAGAAAAAATTAATCCCATCCCCCCTAAAGTTTCTCTTGGCGAGGCGCCTGGATCTTATGTAAGAAGACACTAGGAGACAATGCTTTCTACACCCTCAATGGCCACAAATGACATATTTTTTCTTTGAAATGATAGTATCATATGATACTATCATAGGATGATG
>JAKFXB010000137.1 GCA_021731585.1 Alphaproteobacteria bacterium | reverse complement strand
ACACATTGCTATTAAAAAAATTATTAAAAAATATTTTATCAGAGTCCTTTCAGTAAAAGGAAGTATGTCTGAATTAAATAACGTTTAAGGAATTATCTCTCAAAGAGGTAATTATAAAAAAGCAAAACTAAAAATTTTCCCTTAAAATTCAATTTCTTTATCTCCATATAAGAAGCAAGCCTTATACAAAACTAAAAAGGATCCCTCCCTATGCCGAAAGACAATTCAAGCTTTCAAGATTTAGAAAAACAACTTGCCAAGGACTCGTTGAAGAAGGCCCTTAAAGATCTCCATGGAGAAATCACGAAGGATGTTGAGAAGAACAAAGCCACCTTTTCTCAAGAAATCCAGAAAACCCTAAAAACCTTTAAGGAGGATCTGGAAGACACCATCTCAAAAGAATTGGATCAGAGAATCTCTGCCCACTTGAAAATGAACTTTTTAGACATAAGCACCAAGGTCACCTCCAGCTTTTATGAGAGCTCTTCTCCTTTCTTACAACAAGCCGAAGAAGATCTCCAGCGACTCCATAGGCAAGGTGAATCCACATTGACCTCTTGGAAAGCCATGATGTTGCAATATACAAGTCTATGAACAAAGCCCTTTATTCTTACATTTTTGGCATCTGCCTTTACTGGAATGGTTATTTTCTTTGTTTCTGCCTCCTTTTTGTGGATCAAGCATAATCAAGAGATCCAAAATTACGAAAAGAGGCTTGCTTTCAATGAAAATATGCTTCTCTGGTACTTTGAAAAATATAAAAAGAGTTCCGAAACCACAAAGAATGGAAATCAACTCACAATTAGCAAGTCTAAAACTCAAACGGTAAGCAAGAAAACAAAGAAATGAAGAAGGAACTTAGAGAGAGAGTCCTTTTCCGCTATAACCCCTCTCTTTCGCCTATTTCTTTCATTTTCTGAAGTTGGCCTTTCCTGGGTTGCAAAAAGTACTTTGCCATGAAGGAGACTTTAGTGGTGAAAAATCAAAGAAAAGGTCAGTTAAAGTTAAGGCACAGAGCAATAAATAAAGAGAAAAATTAAGTAAAATTGATTTTCTTGAGATTTTCCTCATTTAAGGTCAACGTTCCTCTTTATTTTTCCTAATTTTGCAAGAGACTCAATGCATTAATTATTATTTTTATTCACTGATCTTGACATGCACGCCATTTATCGAAGATTATAAGATTTAATTCATATAAACCGATAAAGATAGAATTTATACCATAATGTAGGGAGTAATATCATCATGAATAAAATAATAAAGGTGTGTTTAAAACTATGCAGTACATTGATTTTGACCTCAAGTTTTGCCTTTGGAATGATAGGGGATGAAGAAAGACAGAATCCTCCTTCCTTGTCCTACAATTGATGGACATTATGAGAGACCCCGTTGTCGCGCTTATGGCTGAAAAAGTCACAGCCTTAGACGGCATTTGAACTCACAGAGAATAACAAATCGCCCCACTCTCTCTGTGTTTTCTGAGTTAACAACTTTAAGAAAGAAACATTAGCATGCAAAACAAATTTCTCCGAACATTCGCAATATCGGGCGTATTACTTGGGGTTTTTGGAGTCTTTGCCGCAAGCATTGCTTTCGGCATGACAAGGGATGAGTTCGAGTATAACGTGTCTGGGTACCCCCTAACGAACTGGCTGTGCGAAGAGGGAGCGTTGCCAATTAGAGATACCTATCTGCCAGCGACTGAAGGTAAGGAGTCACCAACTTTGAGAAAAAGGTGGGTCCACAAAAGGGGTCAGTTTGGGCAATACGATTACTCCGAGGAAGAAACTTACCGTAATTATTACTCCGGTTCGGCAGGACTGAAAGGCCCCGAATATAAAGCCTGCCGACGTTGTAATAAAAAGATGGGCATGCTCCGGGAAAGCGCCCCTACTATCAGTTTTAAGTGGGATGGTACAGTGCGCGTGATGGAATTGAAGTGGAAAACAGATCTGCTCCATGGTAAGGGGCAGGTATGTGGGAAATATAGACCAGGCCCCTCAGACAGCCTTAAAACCCTGTGGGACCTGGCCTACCCCCGTGAACGACGTGGTGCAGAGCCGTTTGAGTGGGTGCTAAAAAAACTCTGGGACACCACTACTGATGAAGCTAGCCAAAACACAACAATCGCTGAGTCTTCAGACTACACTGCTTATGAATCCACGCCACTTCGTGCAACTGGGTTAAAAGTTGCACATGACCATAGAAGTTCTTCTTGCTGCTGTTGTATAATTATGTAAACTTGAAGTGCAGAAAAAGTATACTCTTTGACTTAGCTTTGCTCAATTATTGAAATTTTTCTCAGACTTTTATAAGATAGAGAGAATTTGGTAAAAATTGATATTCGATAAAATTTAGGTTTTTCCTAAGTCGAGTCGCAAGCTTATTTATCTTGTATATCTCCTTTCGCCTTATTCCTCCCCCTTGAGTTTTCAGCCTTGACAGCGTTTCAGATATTGCATCTCGGGTTGCTACGAAAGAGTCAAGGACATGTTCCGGCACCTGAACGTTGTAGAATTAGGTTGCCAAATTTTACTTAGAGTTTCGCCTATTATATAGATACCATTAAAACTCTGCTGAAGAAGTGATCGAGCAAAAAAGTTAAAGAAAATAATGCTTTGAGAATTTGAATAGTAGAAATACTGAGCCTCTTTTCAAAATAATCACAACGACATCCCACCTCGATCCATTTCTTTTATTTTTTGTTGCAGTTGCTTTTCTTGAGTGAGCTGTTTAATGGCTTTGCTGCTTTCAGGGTCGATTTTTTGTATGTGTTCATACACTTCCTTGTTTTTGTAAAGGGATTTGCTAAGGGCGGCTCGCTCCTTTTCGAAGTCAGAATCGTATTGCTTCTCCAGCTCATAGCTGAGGTCTTTAAAGCGATAATAATGAGACAAACCCTTTTTCAAGGCCTCTTGATGCCTTTGTTCTTGCTCTTGTTGCAATTTAAGGTCTGCCTCTTTTACTTGAATGGCCTGGGCGCGAGCATCATGTTCTGCCTGCTTGATGTCTTTGAGATCACCTAAAAACTTTAGTGCCTTGTCGGGATCTTCAAAAGCAGCTTTGCGAGCGAGGTCCTTTGATTTATCGGACATATAGCTTAACAAAGGAGAAGCAAGTAACTGATTAACGTTTTCAATCTTTTGCTCGTATTGCTTAGCGTAAGGCTCCCGCTTTTCTTTCCAGTAGTCAATGGAGGCAATTTCTCCTTGAGTTTCGAGGCCTTTTGTAAAGACGCGCTTGTAAAAGTCAGCCTCATTAAAGGCAGGGTGCTTCATATCTTCATAGACATCGTGGATGGTGTTGATGTCTGTACGTATAGAAGCAGGCCCCTTTTGAAGAATCTCTTGCGTCCTAGCTTCTTCTCGAACAGTTTCGGGTTTGATAAGAATGGACTTCTCCGCCCCCCTCCCTAAGAAATGAGCCGCAACATTTTTAAAGACTTGTTTAGAAACAGCTCCCATGGCGTGAAGTTCATCCCCCAGGCGGGCGAAGAGCTTGTTGAGAAGCTGATCTTCCTCTTTCATGAGCTTGGCAAGAGAGGTAGCATTCAAGTAGTCGGCCGCGCCTAGCTTTTCTCCTGATTTAGAGAGAACTTGGGGAAGCTTTTCGTCTCTCCAGAAGTCTAAAGTGCTTCCATAAACTTGCACAGATTCCCGGTGCCGGGTCATGGCCACATAGGTCAGGTTTTGCGTCATTTCATGGGAAGCCAGAAGAAAGCTCTTATCGACGGTTGTGCCTTGGGATTTATGAATGGTCACCGCCCACCCTTGGTCAAAATAAGGATTCAGCTTAGGCCTAAAGGATACACTTTTATCTTCTGTGATTTTAACTTCAATTTTTTGCGCATTGATTGCTTTAATGGTCCCTATGGTGCCATTCTTAACGCCTAGGCCCGTATTATTACGGGTAAAGACCAGCTTGTCTCCTTTAGAAAATGTCAGCTCTTCCTTAAAGGTTTTCTTGCGGCCAAAATCATCCTCCAGCTCTCGGTGAACAGTGTAAGCAAAGTCTTTTTGATCAAGAATCCCTACTTCCTTTAGGTGAGTACGTGCCTGAGTATTGAGATCTCGCACATCACGGTTACTATACGCCATCATGAGGAGGCCCTTATCGGGATCTTCTTGAAGCGCTTTTTTCCAACCTTCAATTAAAGCCGCTTTAGCACCGCTTCTCACTTCAACAATTTGACCGGGCGTCTTCTCAACACCAATCAAGTGATGAAGATCTTTTGATTTAAGAAGCTCTGCAGCATCCTTATATTGAAGATCCTTATTTTGCTTTTTACTCACAAAAGGCCGTGCCATTTCCAGAGGATCAATGTTTCGAGACTCAAGAACGGGCTTGTACACCTCAGGATTAGCTAAAATCTCTTTACCAGCAGCTTTTTGAATATCTTTCCATTGTAGAAACAGCCCGTAATCTTCATGCTGGGAAGCCAATGAAATTTCCTTCACCTCTCCCATTATTTCACGGAAGATAAGTCGTGACGTTCTTGCAGCCATCTCATAGCGATTTACCACATTTGAGGGAAGAGCCTCACACACAAGGTGAACATGACCTTTATCCTGATAGGCCTGAATAGCTTTTTGTGATTCTTGTTGTCCAAACAAGACGGTTGCTTCTTTTTGCCAGTCTTCCTTTTGGCGGACGATTTCTTCAAGGCGAGAAACACCAACCCGCTCCGTCACCAGACGAAAGGCCGGCCCTGCTTCGACGGGCTGAAGCTGGGCCCCATCACCCACCACAACGGCTTTAACTCCTAAGGTTTGAACAGCGCCTAAAAACTTATCAAACCGCTCTACATCCACCATGCCGGCTTCATCAAGGACAAGGATGCTGTTTTGATTATACTGGCACCTTCCTTCCTCAAAGGACTTGAGAAACTTATGCAAGGTTTGAGAAGAGATGCCGCTGCCTTCAAGATTCTGTGCCGCTCGTCCTGTAGGCGCCAGGCCATACACCCGATAGCCGGCATCTTCCCAAATATCCCGGCAAGCCTCCAAGGCCGTTGTTTTTCCGGCTCCAGCATAACCCACAATGCACTTCAACTGACCACCATTCACCAAATGACGAATGGCTTGTTCTTGCCCAGCACTCAAGACATGACCTTCTTGTTCTAAGCCCGTCTTTAAACGCTCTAAACCGCTTTCAAGAGAGACTGAAGAAACGGAATGAGAGATACGTTCTGCAAGCAGCTCAGCTGTGCCGACAAGCTTCTTTTCTACTTTAAGCATGGTATGGGTTGTGTAGATAGCTTGTTCCTCATTACCTTTTAATAAAAGCAGTTCTTTTGAATTCTGAAGCCGAGCATCCAGTCTCTGAAAAAGAGTGCTATCATCAATGTAGCGTCCCAGAATCTTCTGCACATCCCCCCACATAAAGGTCGCATGATGACGGGTGACAATATCAAAGACCATCTCTGGATTTCGCACGATGCGATAAAGATTACGAAGCTGAACATCATGAAAGGCTTTGGCCTTATCAAGAATTGGAGAAGTCTTTTCGGTTTTTTCAACATTTCCTTCAAGACGTTGAAGTCTTTCTTCGAATTCCCTCACTCCACGTCCCAGTTTGGGCTGTGGCTCCATTTCAATGCCCCGCTCGATGTTTGAGCGATGATCAATATGAATGTCATGGCCATTGAGTTTGAGATGAAAGTTGGAATATTCTTCCCACTTCACTCGCAGCCCACAAAGAAACTCTTTATGATTCCATTCCCGTGCTTTTTTAGGGCTCAGGCCATTTTCTTCTAAACGCCGTGTTGTAACAAGAACATGGCAATGGGATTTGAATTCTCCCGTTTCCTTATCTACATCAAAATGAAAGTTCATTTGAGCAGCCATGCCATGGAAACAAATCTGGTCTTCCACAAACTCCCGGGCGAGAGCTATGTTTTGCTCATCGCTAAGTTCCCGGTGAAGGGCAAACTCAAATTCTCGCCAGACTTGAGCATCTATGCGCTTTTCAGTGCTTTCAACAATATTACAAAAGGCTTGAACACCTTTTTGACGATCTTCAGCAATTAACTTTTGAATCTCCATCACCCACAAAGGCGCATCCTTAGGCAATACCAATTCCACATGTTGAACTTCCTTCTTTTGGTAATTGAAAGTTTGGCCCGTGCGCTCATCATAAAGTTTGCACCCAGCACGATAGGCAAGGGCATTCACCGTATTCCGGCTGCTTCGAGAAAAAACCTTAGCGCTGAAGTGATACAAAGCCATTTTCTTTATCCCGTATAGAAGTCTTTGTCGCCTGCGACCGAGTGCTGTTGGCCACAACGTATAAGCGCGCTTATCAAACTTTTAACAAAGTTCGCTAAGACAGCTTCATCCCCCTTAAATGGGAGATTATGGTTGTTTAAAATATTCATAATTGTCTGGAGTTATACTTAGTAATATCAATAAGTTAGATTTATTTATAATAACAAATTTGTTAAATTAAGTCATTATAAAAAATGATAAGACACCCCTCATGGATAAAGTAAAAGCCCTTGAAGAAAAAATTCAAAAACTTAAGGAAAAACGAAAGCATATTCAAATGCGGCATGCTGCTCCTCTTGCAGCACCAAAAACCCTTAAGCGGCTGAACCAGCAGATTACTAAAGCGGAAGAGCAAAGATACAGAAGAATGCATAAGTTAGAGATCACTTCTCCCACAGCTAAAAAGGCAAGAACAAGGACCTTAATCGCAGTTGGTTCTCTTTGTGAGGATGCCGGAGTTCTCAAATCCTTTGGGATCATTTTAGGAAAGGACCTTCAAAAGGATCCCGAAATGCAAGAGCCAGTGACTGCCTTGTTTAAAGAGTTTGTGCGACTATCGGAGACGAGGTGAAACCTTTTGGAAACTTCTAAATTTGGCCGGAGTTTAACTAAAGGGCCGTGGAAAGTTACCCTCCCACGGCTTTTTTTTGAGAATTATAATTCCTCAGAAGCAGGTTCTATCTCTCTCATCCATTGATCTTGAGCATTTAAAAGCATTTTTAATGACTTTTGTGCACGATCAAGTTCAAACGTTCCCTGGCCAATCAGGTTTTGAACGTTTTGAATATGGATGATTAGGTCTTGAGATAAATAGTTGATTTGGGCTACATCTAACTTAGCCATGGTAATCTCCTTGGGTTTACTGTGGTTAGCGGCGGGCAGATGTTCGTGCATCTGTTCGTCGCGCTCTCCCATTGGGGGAGAACTTTTTAATCATAGGCTCTTCATTAAACAAACTCAAGAGAAAAGTTCAAGATTTAATCTCACCCATTTTTCCTAATTTATCATTTTTTTCAATTAGTTATGCAAAAAACTAATTTCTTAATTGCATTTTTATACTCACGAGTTTTATACTCTAAGGTATAAGGATGGAGGATAAATGGACTTTATCAATCGAAAAAAAGAACTTCTTTTTCTTGAGGAAAAGTGGAATGAATCCGGCCCCCAATTCATCGTGTTGTGGGGGAAGAGAAGAGTTGGAAAGACAGAGCTCGTAAAACAATTTATTAAAGATAAACAACATATTTATTTCCTCTCTGAAAGCACCAATGAACGTGAACAACTCAAAAGATTTTCATTAGCTGTAGGGCATTTGTTTCAAGAACCTCTCTTGGAAACGCGCGGATTTGCAGAATGGGAAGAGAGTTTCAAGTATATAAAAGAAAAACAATTAAAGTTTGTTCTTGCCATAGACGAATTTCCTTATTTGATTGAATCTAATCGCGCTATTCCAAGTCTCTTTCAAAAAGCCTGGGATGAGTATTGGTCCAAGAGCAACATTTTCCTTATTCTCCTGGGGTCAAGCATAGCGATGATGGAAACAGAAGTTCTCGGATATAAATCACCTCTTTACGGCAGAAGGACGGGACAGTGGAAAGTTGCTCCGATGACTTTTGAGTCTGTCAGCCATTTTAGGGAAGGCAAGCCCTTTGAAGACAGACTTATGCATTATTCAGTCGCTGGTGGCATGCCAGCGTATTGGCTTCAATTTTCATCAAAAAAGAACTTTACTTCAAACTTAAAAGACCATGTTCTCAAAAAAGGCCAGGTCCTTTATGAAGAGGTTGAATTCCTTTTAAGAGAGGAACTTCGAGAACCTCGGTATTATTTTGCTCTCCTCCAAGCCGTTGCCCAAGGGAAAAGAAAACTTTCTGAAATCGTGAATGCGACAGGCTTGTCTTCTTCTGTTGCCAATAAGTATCTCGGCGTTCTTGCAGATCTTAATATATTAGAACGAGAGATATCTGTTACAGAAGAAAAGCCACTTAAGAGCAAGAAGGGGCTTTATGCAATAACGGACGAGTTTTGTCAGTTTTGGTTTAAAAACATATTTCCCCGAAAAGGGGAACTTGAAATGGATATGGAGGATCCTGTCCTCAATGATATAAAGGCTAGCTTACCTCAATATTTGTCGTTCATTTATGAAAAAATTGCGAAGGAACTTCTCATCCAACATTCAGAGCGTTTTTTCCCTTTTACAAAGATTGGGAGATGGTGGGAAAAAAATGAGGAAATTGACGTTGTCGGTCTCAATCCAACTTTAAACAAGATTCTCTTTTGTGAGGCAAAGTGGACATCAAAACCAGTAGGTATTGATATTTATGAATCTCTAAAGGAAAAGGCTCGTAAAGTGATTTGGGGCAATGAAAACAGAGAAGAATATTTTTGTCTCTTTAGCAAGCAGGGTTTTACAGATGCCATGCTCGAGAGAGCAAAAACAGAAAAAGTTTCTCTTTTTAGAGGGGAAAAATATCTCAGATCACTTTGAAATAAGTTTATCCAGCCTACTTTTTTTGTTCACAGCAGCTGTTTATCCTTCACTTTCGAATTACGTTCCAAAGTGAAGAACAAACATAATTGCCCGTAATAAGATTTGGATGAATGGAATCTCAATTCAACGTGGGAAAATTCTGTTCCTCTAAGCTTGCCAAGGCTATCTGGATTTTTTGAGCCAGCCAGTCTTGGTGAGGATCATCTTTAACCAAAGCATATAAAAGAGAGATGAAGGCATCCAGATAGGCAATGCGCTGAGCTTGTTGTGGAGTTTGCTGTCCATCATATTCGGCAATGGCGGCTTGTTCTTCGAACTCATAAGAAAGAGCAGCATACTGAGTGGCTTCATCGGCGCCAGAATTTGTTCCCACTTGTGTTCCGTTCCAAAACCTTGTTTACCAAGGCTTTTAGAGAACTTGTTCCACTGTTCCACACCCTAGGGAATGGAACAGTGGAACAAGATGAGGAGTTATTAAACTTTCTCTAACGGTATAAGAAAAAACTGCAAACGCTACCCTAAATTTTAGAAGTTTCTTATGGGAAATGTTTTCTTCAATTAAAAATCAATATGTACTGAAGCAAACATGGAAATTGAAGATGAAAAAAGTATTTTTATGGGGAGTTTCTCTTGGCTTCCAATTTTTACCGCTGTCTTGTGAAGCTAACCCCTTTTATACGAAGAATCCTCTTGATGAAGGGAAAAAAGTTGAATATTTTGTTCAACTTCCTCCTTCTCCTCATAGCCAAAATCCATTGATCTTATTCATACATGGACATCAACCTGATCCGCGTCCTGGTGGAAAAATCTTATTTGAGCAGGGCCTCTTAAATGCGTATACACAAAAAGGTTTTCTTGCAGTGGCCGTTTCTCAATCTGGTTATGGTAATTCCGATGGCCCACCTGATTTTTGTGGTCCTTTTTCTCAAGCTGCCGTGAGAGGTGTTATTAATGAACTTAAAAAACATTCCGATGTAAATCCTTTTCAAATCTTTCTTCATGGTGTGAGTCGCGGCGCTCTTGTTGCGAGTATGGTTGCAATCCAAGATCCTTTTCTAGGGGGTGTTATTCTTGATGCTGGCTTTTATGATTTAAGAACAGTCGCCGATTCAAGGACTCTCTCAAATATAAAAAAAGAAACTCTCTCTCAGGAAGACGTTATGCATTTGCGTTCTTCCAAAGATTATATTTCCCAAATCAAATCTCCAATTCTAATGTTCCACGGATTTAATGATATTCGGGCTCCTGTCAAATAGGCCATTGATTTCTATGAAGAACTTTCAAAGGCAGGGAATGCTGTACAGCTACATCTTTTTCCCTGCGGTCACCATACACCTGAGGATGAAAAGGATGCTCTTATTGATATTTTTTTAAGGAAGAGACTTTCTGATTCAAAGTCCATTGAAAAATCCTGAAATTATCAAGGGAGTTTTTATCAATGTTTCTTTCTATTCCGGCTGCTGTAATCTTTGAGCTACAAGCCATTTGAAAGTCCTTTACTCAACATATCAATCCTAGCTCTTCTCTCGGCCTCTTCTCCGCTGAGACCTCCTTCATATTCCATGATAGCGGCTCGTTCCTCGAACGCGTAAGAAAGATCATCATACTGAGGGACACAATTGATCTCAACATTTGTTCCACGCAGTGGAACAGGTTTTAAGACCCTTGTTCCATTTGTGTTCCACTCCTTGTTCCTCTTTAATACCTTATTTGCTAAGGCTTTTAGAGAGTTTGTTCCAGAAGTGTTCCATGGGCCGTTCCGCTGATTTAAGATCTGTTCCATTGTTCCACTCTCTAGGGAATGGAACAGTGGAACAGGGGGCTGATGAGAAGGAAATGTCATTTTACCTTGCCCTCTTCTTTGGCGCGTTTGATCCCCCTGTTAACAGTGCCGAGACCAACCCCAAGTTCCTGGGCTATCTCCCTTTGTTTCAAGCCACCTTTATGAAGATCTATGATGTTGTTTAATTGAACATCTTCTATTTCCTGGACCTGCCAGGTCATTGTTCCATGGTCCCCCTTTAACCATGCTTCAAAGGGGCTTGCCTCGTCCCCATAAAAACCACGTGCCTTTTCATAATGAACTTCAAAGCGTGCCCCTTCTTTTGGGTCATAATCATTTGGTTTTCGAAGAACAATGACTGTATCCAAAATATCTTCTTTTTTAGATGTTCCGCGCTGATTTCCTCCCTTGCCGGCGTGATGAACAAAAAGAACAGATATGCCAGCCTTCCGTAGCTTCAACAACCAGCCCTGCAAGGGATTCCAACTTTCAGATTCGTTCTCTCTGCCACTCCTGCATAAGGCCGAAAGGTTGTCTAAAATCAGCAGATTAATTCCTTTGAGATGGGGCTCAAGCCACTTTTGTCCTGAAGTGGTACATAGGTCAGGAATTCCTACCTCTTGGTGGTCCGGCGTGATAATCTTTAAGTTATCGACATCTTCTAACTCTTTGTCTGAGCTAGCAACAATACTGGATAATCTCATCTGTAAAATGCTGGCGGGCATTTCTCCATCTACGAACAAGACTTTATAAGGTTTCTCACACTGCCATTTGTTGTTAAACATCGTGCCCCCACAAGCAATTGTATAGGCCATCCATAGGGCAACGTGGGTCTTACCAATTCCACGGGGAGCGTAGAGCATCACCAAACCTTGCGCAGGAAGAATGGGATTCAGGATCATCTCACGGGGAGGAATCTCTAATTCCAAGAGTTCTTTCACATTCAAAGAACGCAAAGGAGGCCTTATTTGTTCCGTCTGCGGAACTACATATGGTTTTGCCCAATCGATTCTGCTCTTCACGGCTTCAATACTCATACTTCTCCCCTTAAAATATCGTTGAAATACTGACCTTGAGGAGAAGGTGCCATGCGGACGCCATATCCAGTCCTATGCAATCTTGTCGCTAATTTATCTGCGGCATTTTGGCCTGCACTATCCCCATCAGCACAGACAATGATTTCTTGGGTGATCTCCAGGGGAGGCACGACAACATCCATCATCCCTGATGTGGAAAGACAGGACCAAGTAGGTATGTTGGTTGCAGTGAAACAACTCAGTGCCGTTTCGATACCTTCCGCTAAAATCAGTTTTGTCCCTATAGGGGAAAGCCTTACGGCTCCCCCCTTTATAAGGCCCAGCATCATCTTGTTGGGAGATAGGATGGCTTTATCCGTTCCACTAGCCGTAAGGTATGTCCTATGGACACCAACGACAGTTTTGCTTGGCCATAACGTAACGGCACCCACCATGGCAGGATGATATGTCCTGGAGGTATGAAAAAGTCTCGAATGAAACTTAAGAGTTGGTGGGATAGCCCCTTGAATCCCCCGTGATCTCAAGTATGTTTCCACATGCGTTCCCTCTGCGCGAACAGACTCATGCCATATCCTCAAGGCTACCTTATTTGGCTCTTTTGGTAATTGAGATGCTTTAAGGACAATACTTCTTCGTTCAAGAAAATCGCTCTTTTTCAACAATCCTCTACTGCGTAAGGCAGAGAGAATATCCAGAAAAGAACACCCCGCATAACAATGAGCTAATAATGTTTCCTCCTCACTTAAGGATAACGAAAGGCTGGGCTTATGATCATCATGGGCAGGACAAAGGCATGACCAACCGCCTCGAATGCGCATTGCTTTACCCAACTGGTTTGCGACCCAGTCAATAGGAGGAGACATCATTTGAACGCCTCCTTAGACCTAATACGGATACGCCTTTTTGAGCGACCACAAATGGGGCGACAAATCAGTTGATCAGTATGGGTAACAATGTTAGAAATAAAATATGAAAGCTTAATAAGCCCCTTCCCACCACGGAGGGGCCTTTCTTTTTTCCAGTTCATGGTTACTTCCCTTCTCCATTTTGAGCTTCAATCCACTGAGAAAAGGCGCTTTTAGAAATGAGGATCTTTCTCCCTATCCGACGAATACAGCTGTCGAATCCATTGCTTTTTGAACGAAAAATAAGGGCTCGAATTCCTCCTTCTGTGAAGGCGGGATTACTCGTGGTGAGTTGACTGATGGTGACAAAATCGTCTACGCTTACGGAAGGTTTCGTAGAGTCGTTATGAGTTTGCATTCTGTTTTCTCCTTTAAGGTATAAGAGGCAGCCTTATTGCTGTCTATTCGGAGTAGAAATCAATTTTGAGAGAAAACAAATGGGCGAAAGGGATCAAGGCAAAGGGGGGATCCCATCCTTACCTTAAAAATACATTTAAATTCAATAGGATGTATGAAAGCGATTTCTGATGGGGTCACCCCTTGTGCTTTGCTCGTCCTTGTTGTGATTCAGGCAAACGTACGAGAGTTGCCATCGCATCGGCTAGTTTTTGGCTTGGAGGAGTGAGTTTATGATCATTAAGTTTTTTTCAAATGCAGCGACTATGGCCTCTTTCTTTACCTGATTTTCTCTCGAAATCTCCAGCTCTCTTATAACCCCTAACATCATCTCTAAGTAGGGAGTAGTATATCCTGAAGAAATTACGGATGTTGGTGTTATATCTAAAGCAAGAAGATACTCATCAAGGACAGGGTGATAATCAATCCCTTTCTGGATTGCCCATTCTAACCCCTTCTTAGGCTTTAGAGAGCTTTTTAACCAATTATCACGCTCAAGATGGATAAGCTCAAAAGCTCCTCCAAGAGTGCGGCTTTCACCAAGGGTAAGTTCTTCTCGTAAAGGTCTGGCCTCAGAAAGATGCGAGAGAATCTGCTAGGAAGAAGTCTTTCTAATTTACCTAGGTTAAAATTTCGATTTTTTGGGTCCTCCGACATGCAATCCCAAGCTTCGGGATGCTCTGATATGAAGTCCAGGGCCTCTGGTTCACAATGACTGATATAGGCACAGAGCTCGTGACCGGTCCATAAATCAAATTTAGAGCAACTTTCGTAAAATTCTCTTACCTCAGAAAGGTCGTCTAATATTAAATTCTCTCCCACGATTTCTTTGTAGGCCTCGTAAAGGGCGGTTGGAAAACAGGACACGGATTGATAAATTAGTTTTACAAACTTAGGACGAGAGCTAATAGTAGCTCTCAATATACCCTGATAGCCAAAATCTGGTATATATGTGATCATACTATCTAGAATGATATCGCCATCCTCAAAGCTAGCTGAGTTCAGTAGCTTACTTGCTGAGTATCTTATTTGCAGTTCCCTCAATGCATAAATGGAATGCTGTTGGAGAGTATATCCTCCAACCCTTCGCGAACATTTATAGGAGTCGTATCACATAACCAATTTTTGAAAAAATTAACATTCTTCTCATGTATTTTCTGTGCAAACGCTGGCCTCCTCATCCAAAAATCCTCTCGTTCATGCTTTGGACAACTTTAGCTGTATGGGCTTCACTAAGATGGGCGTAGCGTTTCACCATTTGAAGTGTTTTGTGCCCCAATACCTCGGCAATTTCAGCAAGAGAAGCGCCATTCATTGCCAAGTAACTGGCACAACTATGACGAAGGTCGTGAAACCGAAAATTGTCGATATTGGCTCGTTTTAAGGCTACTTCCCAAGCTGAACGGCTATCCCAAGGTCTTTGCGAATTTGAAGGCGATGGGAAGACCAAATCGGACGCAATATTCCTAACTTTGCTATGAGCTTCCATGAGCTGTAGCGCATAATGAGCAAGAGGCAATAAACGTCTATCTTTATTCTTTGTATCATGCAGGGTGATAACACGGCGCTGCCAATCAACATCTCTCCAGCGTAGATTGATAAGCTCCCCATGCCTTGCTCCTGTACTTAAGGCCAAAACAACAAGTGTATGAAGGTAAGGGCTAGTTGAAGTTTTACAGGCTTCCAGAAGTTGTGTGCGCTCCTCATCGTCTAAGAAGCGTACCCGTCCTCGAGGTTCTAATAATTTGGAAATTTTTCTCATGGGATTCTCATGGATCCATTCCCATTCATTAGCCGCTATAGTAAGAGCATGACCTAAGGCCACCATATAGCGATTGACAGTAGCAGGGCTGCGGTTTGCTTTAGAACCCTTCCTGCCTGTAGAGTTTAGAAGTTTATCTCTCTGTTCGATAATAAGAGCCCTGGTGAGATCAGACAAAAGATAACTTCCAATCTCTTGCTTCCACCAATTCAATAACTTTTTGACATCCACAAAACGTTTAGGATTTTTCTTTTCAATCTCACGGAGATACCGATCAATAAAATCTGCAATAGTATGCTTCTTAGCTTCTGCAGTCTTAAAATATCTGCCCTCTCGTATGCTGGCCTCTGTTTGCTTCGCCCATTCTTTTGCGTCCGTTTTACGCTCGAAGGTAGCCGATTGAGAAGGAAACCCCCTTAAACGAACCTTCGCTCTATACCCTGTTGTTCCATCAGCACTGCGTCGTGTTTCGATCGTAGCCATTGTCCATCCCTCATTGATGAGAAGAGTCTATAGCGAAACAGAAACAATGGCAACAGACCTTAAACCGTTCCATATCTTGATATTTTTTGTAGGAATACAGCCAAAATATATGAGCTCTATTGTAGTATGGGACAACATTGGGACAATTTACAGAAATAACCATCAATGACTCTCAGCATATGTCATTTGTTATTCTCGAGTGTCCCAGGAGTGTCCCATAAAACCATTTTAAGGAGAAAAAGATTTGCCAAAAACCCCTTGAAAGTGGCGGAGAGAGTGGGATTCGAACCCACGGTACGTTTGTACGCACAACGGTTTTCGAGACCGCCCCGTTCGACCACTCCGGCATCCCTCCGCACAAGTTGAAGCTACTGGAGGTTGAGGAAAGGTTCAAGGGGGAAGTGACCAAAACTTACTGCCGTGTTCAAATATGAAGTGCAACCTTTGATTTTTCTTTTCTTGCCAGGAGACCTTCTCCTTTGCTAGCGTGTTTTTCAATTTAAGGCTGGTTGTAATAATGATAGACGTCAAACTTAGACCCTCATTCGGTCGTCGGAAAGCACGCAAGATGCGGGTTCAATCCCAGCAGGCTTATGATGAAATATTGCCCCTTGTTCGCCTTGCCCCTGAACAGGTGCCTTTTGATGATAAGGTCTCTGAAGTGTGGCTCGAAATTGGCTTTGGGGGCGGTGAGCATTTTATAGAACAACTTCAACATAATCCTGCTGTTTCCATGATTGGTTGTGAACCTTTTATGAATGGGGTGGCTAAACTTCTTATGCAGCTTAAACCTGAAGATTACGGCCGTGTTTGTGTGTGGCATGAAGATGTACGCCATCTTCTTGGAGTTATCCCTGCTTCCTATTTTTCCTGTGTTTTTATTTTATTTCCGGATCCTTGGCCTAAAAAGCGCCATCATCCGCGACGCTTAATCACAAAAGAATTTATGACACAATTATGGCCAACCCTTAAAGAGGGAGCTTTTCTCCATGTAGTGAGCGATGATCAACCCTATGTAGAGCAAATTCAAGAAGTGCTTTATAGTTTTCCAGACCTTATCCTTTGTGAAGGGCCACCTTCTGCTGATCCACAAACCTGGACCTCTCGACCGGAAGGATGGCCAGCAACCCGGTATGAGCAAAAGGCTATAAAGCAGGGGAAAAAATGTGCCTATATGCGCTTTCAGAAGAGAGGCCGCGGGTCTTCCGAATAGGTATTATACACGCGTTCATCCGCTTCATGAATGTAGGGATCATCAACAATATGGGCGGTGAGAAAAATAACAAGTTCTGTTGTCTTTCGCTCATCTTCCTTGCCGCTAACTAATTCGCTAAGAAAGGGAATCTCATCGATACCTGGGGTTGAACTGGTTTGATAGCTTGAACGATCCTCCATAAGGCCTCCCATAACTAACACTTGCCCCGATTTCATCTTCAGAACAGAATCCAGCTCGCGCACCTGAATCACAGGAATTGTCGAGATCACTTTTTGTTGGGATTTAATGGAAACTGCAGGGTCTTGTACCTCTTTTTCAACACGAGAAATGGTTGGACGTAATGTCATCAGAATTTCACCGGTTTGGAGATTAATGGAGGGTTGGACAATCATAACAAGACCAATGGGTACGGTCATGGCATCACTAGAAATATTCTCAATATCAGGCTTTCCGTCGGCTTGAAAATAGCGCTCAAATTCTAAATGAAAAAAGACTTCATTTGTTGCCACCTTTAAGATAGCAGGTTGATTATTCATCACCGTGAGGCGTGGATTAGAAAGGGTACGGACAGTGCCAAACTTTTTAGCAAGATTGACCACTGAGGAAAAGTCACTTAGCCCTATAGAAAAGCTAAACATGTCGCGAGAAAGGAGTTGGGAAGGGGTGAGGCCTCCTAAGGGAGCCCCTATTTTAAAGGTTTCACCGAAATGACTCCAATTGATTCCTGTTTTATATTCATTATCTAAGGTAACTTCGATAATTTTTGCTTCAATAATCACCTGTGTCGCAATGGATTCCTTGAGCTTAGAGAGATACTCTACAATATGTTTATGGGTCTTTGTTGAACCAAATACGGTTAAAAGACCTGCCTGTTTATGAAGGGAATAATGAGGGTTCTCTTTAGAAGAAAGAAGTATTTTTAGATTTTTCTCAAGTTCTGTCCAAAAATCCATCTGACTATGACCAAGTAAGGTACTCATAGAGCCATTATCATGGCGATTTTGCCCCTCCATGGGGGAAAAAAGATCAGTGGAAATAGAAATCTTGTTTTCACTTTTTCGAGAATGGTTTAAAAACTGAATATTGTAGGTGGTTAAGTAAAGATCATCCGGCTCAATAAGAAGCCTGTTTCCCTGAATTTGATAACGATGATTTGTTAAGGAACAAAGATCTCCAATAATATCAATGAACATAGCCCCCTGCGCATCATAAACTAGGCCCATATTTTCTTGTGCCATTTTAGGGCTTAGAACAATGCCTACTCCCGCCTGACGCCCTATTTCAATAAAAGCGCTTTTGAGGGGGATGTCTTCCTGAAGAGACAGGGAAAGCTTTTTCCTCATTGCGGGTGTGAGTGGAGGAGCTTTGGGTGGGCAAATAGATTTTGGACAAAAAGAAGGAGTACTTTTTTGCTCAGAAGGAGGTTTTGTTATTTTTTCATAATCTTCCTTTTGCAGTTTTAAGGCAGGATCATGATAGGCTCTATGGCCAGAAAATTCGCACCCGCATAAAAGACCAAAAAGAATTAAAGTAAGTCCCGTTTTTGTTCTCTTCATACTTTCCCAACTTTGTTAAAAATTGTATAAAAATTTCATTATATTTTTAAAAATGAAAATTACAATGAAATTGTAACGTTGAAGCTATTTTATCCTTGCCCCCATTCAGTTCTAATGGCATATTTAGAAATGAGTTGTGACTTTCTGTTAAAAATTATGGTGATAATATGAATATGTTAAAGAAATTAAAGTTGGTTCTATTGGTAATAGGTACAATGCTCTCTTCCTATGCTGTTTATGCAATAGACGAAATGGAAGAAAAAAAACCGGTAAGCGGAGCAAGAATTTCTTCTGAAGGTCAAAAAGTGCCTTCAAGTAAACTAATTGGTCCAGTTAGAGCAGCGCTCTTAAGAGCGCATAAGTTTCCTACAGAAGAAGACCTCCCAAAAAGGTCGGTAACGAAGAGCTCAGATGAAAAAAAGACTGTATGAGAGGTAAGCTGAGCGTGCTTCTTATAGAACCGTAGAGAAACATTTTTTATATTGTTTCTTCCTCCAAAATTTGGCAGTGTTTTCTTGTGAACTCACTGAGGAAATATCAAAATATGGCCCAACAAAATACACTGGTTGTGATTCCTGCCCGTCTGGCTGCAACGCGTCTTCCGAATAAGCCTTTGGCAGATATATGGGGAAAGCCCATGATTATCCATGTTTGGGAAAAGGCGGTTGAGGCCGGTATTGGCCCTGTGGTGGTGGCTTGTGGAGATGAAGAAATAGTCAAAGTTGTTCATTCCTTTGGGGGAGAGGCTGTTTTGACTAACCCTTCGTTAGCTTCAGGAACGGATCGGGTGAAAGCGGCTGCCGATCTTTACGATTCAGATGAAAAATTTCCTTTTGTGATCAATATTCAAGGAGATCTCCCCACTCTAGACCCTTCCATTATTCGCCATTCTTTGGATCCTTTTGTGGATCCAGCTGTAGATATCACAACCCTTGGGACCCCCATTAAAGATCCCCGTGAATTAACTGATCCTGGGACGGTTAAAATTGCTCTCTCAATGCATGATGACAGGATGATAGGACGCGCTCTTTATTTTAGTCGTAATCTTATCCCTTCTGGTGAAGGAGCACATTATCATCACATCGGTCTTTACGCCTTCAGACGGCAAGCGTTAAATAAGTTTGTGAGCCTCCCCATAAATCCCTTAGAGGTGCGCGAAAAGCTTGAGCAACTTCGGGCTCTTGCCCATGACATGCGCATTGATGTGAAAATCGTGGATACAGAGGCCCCTTTTGGAGTGGATACCCAAGCGGACCTTGAAAAAGCCATCCGCGTTATTGGAGAGGGTTATACCCGCTAAAAATTTAAGCCCCCAAACGGTGTAAGGCTTGCTCAAGCTTTTGACTTGCAAGCTGGGCTGATTCGATTCTTTTTTTCTGCACGTCAACAATTTCTTTCGGCGCGCGGGCTGTAAATTCTTTGTTGGAAAGCTTTTTCTCGATCTCTTTAATTTCTGTGGCTACTTTCTGAAGTTCTCGCTCTAGCCTTTCTTTTTCTGCTTGAACGTCAATCGCTCCTGCAAGGGGGATCAGGAGGGTGGCCTCAGCAATAATGTCTTGCGCGGCTCCCTTGGCCTCCTCCGGTTTGAGGGATTCAGAGAAGGCTTTGATATCTTTGAGACGCGCTAGCTTTAAAAGAAGATCTTCATGTTCTCGAAGGCGTCGATGGGTTTCCGGACTGGCATCATAAAAACTTAAAGAAAGCAGAGGGCCTGGAGGAATGTTCATTTCTGCACGAATGCTGCGCACTTCAGAAATAACTTGAATAAGCCAAGTAATGTCCTCGGCTTTCCCTTTATAATTTGTCTCTAATTTCTCTGGCCAGGACGCGCCCATGAGAAGGCCACCTTGAGGGTGCAAATTCTCCCAAAGAACTTCCGAAAGGTACGGCATAAAGGGGTGCAAAAGCCGCAAAATATGATCAAAAACCCAAGCCATGGTTTTTTGCGTCTCAGCTTTCTCTTTGTCTGTACCCTCAAATTTTGGTTTACAAAATTCCAAGTACCAATCACAAAAAGTGCCCCAGACAAAATGATAAAGAAGGTGGCCCGCCTCGTTAAATTTATAGGACTCAATAGCTTCACTCAGGTCCGCAGAAAGGAAAGCCATTTCATCCACAATCCATTGGTTGATGGGGACTTCAAGGTTTGTAGTTGTGTATTCAGGATCAAAAAGGCACTCATTCATTTCGGCAAAACGCGCCGCATTCCAAAGCTTTGTTGCGAAATTTCGATAGCCTTCCACTTGAGATTTGGAAAATTTAACGTCCCGCCCTGGAGCGGCCAAAGAGGCGAGGGTAAATCTTAAGGCATCGGCTCCATACTCATCCATAAGGATCAGAGGATCCACAACGTTTCCTTTTGTTTTGGACATTTTTTGTCCTTTTTCATCTCGCACAAGGGCATTGATGTAAACGGTCTTAAAGGGAACTTCTTTTGTAAAGTGGAGGCCCATCATCATCATACGGGCGACCCAGAAAAAGATAATGTCATGGCCTGTAATTAAAACGTCGGTCGGATAGTACCGCTTGAAGGCTTCGGTTTCCTCGGGCCATCCTAAGGTTGAAAAAGGCCAAAGGGCTGAAGAAAACCATGTATCAAGAACGTCATTATCTTGGGTTAAAGGTACCTCTTTTTTATAGAAGTGGGCAGCGTCTCTAAGGGCATCCTCTTCAGTCAGAGCTATAAAAGGCTTGTCATCAGGTCCATACCAAACAGGAATTCGATGGCCCCACCATAATTGGCGAGAAATGCACCACGGCTGAATATTTCGAAGCCATTCAAAATAGGTATTTTCCCAGTACTGGGGAACAAACTTTGTTTTTCCGCTTTCAACGGCCTTAAGCGCGGGTTGAGCTAGGGTTTTGGCATCAACGTACCATTGGTCCATCAGCCAGGGCTCAATGATGACCCCTGATTTTTCTCCGTGAGGCGTTGGAATTTCTGTGGGCTCTTCCTTTTCAAAAAGTCCGCGCTCAGTGATATCCTCAACCACTTTTTTTCGGGCTTTAAATCGATCCAACCCTTGATAAGAGGGAGGAACATTTTCATTAAGACAGGCTTCTTTATTTAAGATATTGAGGAGAGGAAGGTTATGACGGCGTCCCACTTCAAAGTCGTTAAAATCATGAGCTGGGGTTATTTTAACAGCTCCCGTGAACTTTTCCGGGTCTGCATGGATATCACCAATAATCGGAAGACGGGCATTGGTTAGGGGGTGCAGTACGAAGGATCCAATTAGATGTTGATATCTTTCATCTTCAGGATGAACTGCAATAGCAACGTCACCAAACACAGTTTCAGGACGACTGGTTGCGATGGTGATGAACTGTCCCTTTTTATCCTCAAGAGGATACTGAAAGTAGTACATAGCACTTTTTAGGGGGAGGTTTTCTACCTCCACATCAGAAATGGCTGTTTGAAGTTTGGGATCCCAATTGATAAGACGCTTGTCTCTATAGATAAGTCCCTCTCGATAAAGCTCAACAAACACATGGCGGACGGCGGCACTTAAACCTTCATCAAGAGTAAAACGTTCCCGACTCCAGTCAGGAAGAGCGCCAAGGCGACGAAGTTGATGGGCGATCATTCCTCCTGATTCAACTTTCCACTCCCACACCCGCTCAATAAATTTTTCTCGACCCAAGGTATGACGTGAAATATTTTGTTGATCGAGCTGTTTTTCTACAACCATTTGAGTCGAAATACTGGCGTGATCCGTGCCTGGCTGCCACAAAACGTCTCGTCCCTTCATACGATAATAACGGATAAGCATATCTTGAAGAGTAAAAGTAAAAGCATGACCCATATGAAGACTTCCCGTGATATTGGGAGGGGGCATCATAATTGTATAAGAGGCTGCTTGCGGTCGAAGACCTGCCATACCGAGTTTAGAGTCTTCCCAAGCGGTGTAGATTTTTTCTTCAAAGTGGGAAGGTACAAAAGTTTTATCTAGCATGAGTTTATCAACTATTACATTTAAGGTATGGAACTAATAATGGCCTCGTTGTGAGGCGGAATTAGATTGAGAAAATGACTCTTTGTTCATAATTTTTTCAACTTGCTCACTGACGATGGAGCGCACGATTTTAGGTAAATTCACATCAAGCCATTCCTTTAAAAGAGGCTTGAGGATTTCTTTTGTTAGGTTTTCAATCGTTTGACTCCCAACTTCTTCAGGGGCGCGTTTTGCAGGCATTGGTGGGTTTTCCTGGGCTAATTTGCGGAGAGACTCAAAAGCTTCCACCGTTTCATCAATTGTTTTTGGCGATATAAAAGAATCATTCAAGGGATCCTTTAAAGTGAGAACATCTTCCTCTTCAGACAAGGAGTTGTAATGACTTCCCAGCGGCTTTACGGGTTGATTTTCTTCAGGCAAAAGACATGTAAGATCTAAAATCGAATTTTCGTCTTCATTTCGAATTTCTGGGAGATCTGTCTCAATAATCTGACGAATAGACGCTAGGATTTCATCCATGGAAGGCTCAGAGATGTTTTCAGAGAGGTTATTTTCTGTCGTCATTGGTAATCACCATCTTTTACATATCGCCAGTCTTTTCCTTGCCAGAATTGAATCCAAGCATCCTTATACTCATTGTAATAAGCATCTGGGTCATAGTATTTCACATTTAAGCGCAAGTCACGAGCTGTTAAACGCCCCATGGCTTGCAAGATTTGATATCCTGCAACGATAAGAGCTTGTTGAGCCGTTGCTAATTGTATTTGGGCGGTTATAAGACGTTCTTCAATCTGAAGCACATCGATAATCGTTTTTGTACCAACGCTGACTTCTTCATAAGCTCCCTCCACAGCCAATTCTTGAGCTTTTACTGAAGCTAAAAAGCTTTTAAGGCTTTCTCGAGCTGCGATAAGGTTGTCCCAAGCGGTGCGCACAGCTAGAATAACGTTACGTTGGGCTCCAACTAAATTAACCTTTTGTTGTGCAACTGTTTGGTAAGCTTGCCGAATTCGAGAGTTAGGAAGGCCTTTATCATAAATAGGCACATTAACCAATGTTTGAAACCCTAAATTTGTAGATTTTCTAGTTCCCACTCCTCCAGAAGTAAATGAGTTAACACTACGATTGTTACCTGCTGTTCCTTCCACATCAACAACGGGTAAAAGATCTGCGATTTGAATGTCAACGACATACTGAGCAGCTTCAAGGGCATATCTTGCTGTGAGTATAGTTGGGTTATGAGCCTTGGCTATTTCAAGAACATGCTCATATTTATTCGGGAGGGGGACAATGACATTAGCAGCTGCAAGCTTTTTTGGGGGGCTTCCTATATCTTTTGTATAAGTAGCCTTTGCAATATCAAGGTCTCGAATGGCATTCTCTAAATCACCTCTCGCGCTTTCATAGTCGCCTTTAGCTGCTTCAACCTCAGTGCGACTTCCAAGGCCAACTTCAAACCGAGCTTGAGCAAATTCTTGTATTTTCCTATAAGCCTCTTCATTCTGTTTTCGATAATTAACAATGGCTTCATTTTTAAGAACTTCTGTATGATCTTGAATAGCTGTTAAAATGGTTGCTTGTTCCTTATCAAAAAGGGTAGCTCTTCCCTGAAGAACTAAGCTTTCCTGTTGGGAAATTGTCGCCTCCGTCTTACCACCATGATAAATGTTTTGAGCGATTCTGGCTGTATATTGGGTTTGGCTACCGTGCGTTCTTCCTCCGGGTCCAATAGGATATTTTTGAGCAATTTGTTGTGTGCCTTGAACCGACACACTTGGCCTCCAGTCCGCATTAGCTTGGGAAACATCTTCATCTTGTGCCCGAAGGCCTGCACGCGCTGCATCAAGATCAGCATTTTGCATATAAGCCATTTCCATCGTTTCTTGGATGGAAGCCAGGGCCGCAAGATCTTCTGCTTGAATATCATTCGTTTCAGTTGCCGCAAAACACGGCAACGTAAACAAAGTGGTAGAAGTTAGCGCCAAAGCGAACTTTAGTATTTTACAATGTGGCATGCTCATCTATTAAATCATTCTATGATAATTAAGTTTACCATACACCGAGTTGTAGTGTTTTTCACTAAAAAATGAAAGGCTTCTCTTTTTTAAAAACTTTAAGGAGTGGCGCAAAGGCATCAAAGAGACAAATTTCCGTAAATGTGGGGCCTTCCTTTATGTAGAGAAAGGCTTTTACGCTTCCTTCTTTTGTCCGTTTAAGAGTTGCAATGATGCCGCCATCCTTTAATTGTTTCACAAGAGTCTCGGGGACAAATTCAATACTTCCTTCAATGAGTATCTTATCATAAGGGGCTTTCGCCTCCCAGCCTTCCTCAAGAGGGCCTAAAACAATTTCAATTGAGGGCAGGTTCAGCTCTTGAATAACGCGTTCAGCCTCTTGGGAGAGGGATGACTCAGATTCCAGAGCCACAACACGTGCTCCCATGTCATTTAAAAGAGCAGGCCCATAACCAGATCCGCAGGCAATATAAAGGATTTTATCCCCTTGAGAGGGGTTTAAAGCTTGCAAAAGCCTTGCTAAGGTGGCAGGTCTTAATAAAACACGGTTAGCGCTAAGGGGGAAATTTTCATCCATATAGGCAACATGTGAGAGTTGTCGTGGAACAAATGCTTCTTTTGGCACCTTTAAAAAGGCCTCTAGCACAAGGGTATGGATTACCCCTTCGGGGAGGATTTGGCCGTTCACCATGTTTTGGCGCATGAGTGCAAAATCAGACATAAAATCTTATTTTCCCTTTATTTATATAAGGGTCTACTTTTTCTAGGAGGAAAAATCAAGGGGGCGTATTTTTTAGAAAATTATTGAGTAAGAGCTGCCTTAAGGTCTACAATTCCTCTGCCAAAAATTTTTGAGGACAGGGGAAGGCCGTTTAGAGACACTTTTCGTGTTGATATCAATAGAAGGCGAGCTACATTTTCAGGAGTAGATTCAGGAAAAGCCTGCATTAAAAGACATAAAGCCCCAACAACCATAGGAGCTGCCATTGAGGTGCCGGATTTTTCTCCGAAATAGCCACCTGTAATGGTTGAAAGAATGTCTTCTCCAGGAGCTGTAATAAAATAAGTTTGTGAAGTTCCATAGGAACTATTTCCAGGAAAATTGCTAAAGTCAGCTAAGTATTCACTTCCATTTTTATAGGAGAGAGCACCTGCTAAAATAAGGCGTCCTTGCATTTCTGGATCATGGGAGAGCTGAACAAGGCTTGCGGTATAAGCGTTTTTCATAAGAGACACCCCCTCATTTCCTGCTGCAATCACAATAATTTTCCCGCTTTGAGCCAGCTTTAGCAGAGCTGCGTAAACGTTAGGACTTAACTCGCGTCCCGTGTGGCTTAAACGCAAGGAAATGTTAACGATATGAGCGGGACTTTTTGAAGCAATTTGGAGAGCTTTTACAAAATCTTGGTCTCCATCAAATCCCTGAACTTTAATGGGGATAATCTTGGCATCGGGAGCCACGTTCGCAATAATGCCTGCAACATGGGTTCCATGACTCTCAAATCCAAAGGAGCCCTTGTTAAACACAACGGTTTCCGAGACGTCACTTCTTAGATTTGCTGTGTTATATCGATAAGGACTTAATTGCGGCTTTAAAGCGGCATGGGACGCATCAAACCCTTCATCAAGGACAGCGACAACAAGGCCTTTTCCTGTGAGATTTTGCTGATGGGCATAAGAGATCTCCATCACCTTCAAAGGGGAGAAGGAAGTTTTTTGCCAGAAAACCTTTCCTCCATAAAAAAGAAGAGCAACGCAAACGACAAAATATAAAAAACGACTTTGTATCATAGAGCCCTATAAGGATGAATAATCTATAATATAGGAACCTTCTTTGCCAAAAACAGGGGATTTTTCAAATAAAAGCTTTATTCTTTAGGAAATAAAGCTTTGATCGCCGCTGAATTGACTTTAACAGGATAGCGAACTCTTAAGGCATTAACATATCCCAGGAAAAGATCGTTTTTGTACTGTTCTAAAAGTTTTTCTTTAAAGCCAGCAAGATTCTTTCCCTTCACTTGTGCAGTTGGCGAGGTGATTTGATTCAATGTGACAACCGCAAAGCCCTCTTTTGTCTGGGCTAAGCCTGTACCTTGAGGTCTTAAGGAAAAAACAACATTTTTAACCTCATCAGCCACATTTGGAGAAGCTTCAGAAAGGGACAACTGAGGAAGAGGCGTCATCATGGATGCTGCCTTCCGATCTCCTTTATTAAAGATTTGAACGTACCCTTCGGCTTTGCTTTGAGCTTCTTTATATTGCTCATATTTGATCCATAACTTCAAAACTCGGTCTTTGATTTCAGCAAATACGGGAAGAGAGGGAGGAAATACTTTGTCCACGCGAACCATGTAATAATCGCCGGCTTTGGTTTGAGTAAAGGGCGTATCGGAAGCTTCATCCAAGGCAAACCCAGCTTGCAAAATTTCCTGGGCTAATTCCTGATCTTTTGGAAGTTGAGAAGAAGGGTTGTCTCCCTTTTCTAAGCCGAAACGACTGACGCTCTCGAGCTTTAGAAGTTTTCCTCCCGGAACCGTTGGGGCAAGTTCTTCCAGAGTTGCGCCTCCCGCAATTTTATCATCCAATTCTTGGGTGAGTTTAAAGGCAGCTTCGTTAGCTTTATCCTTTCGAAGTTCTGCGATGATCGCGGGTTTCACTTCAGTAAGTGATTTATTATCAAAGCTTTTCTTTTTTGCTTCGTAAAGAGATTGAATATCATCTTCAGTGACTTGAAGATTTGCCACGAGCTGGATTGGATCAATAAGAAAGACTGTAAGGGTCCTTAATTCAGGGGTTTTGAATTCTTTTTGACTGTCATTATAAAAGGCTTCCAAAACAGCATCACTTGGTGTTGGGGGCACGGGCACGGCGGCGGGAGAAATTAAAAGCATCGAGGCCTGCCGGAATTGATATTGAGCTTCAAAGAGCCGATCTATCATCATATCAGGAAGGTAGCTACCGACTACAATCGCATCGGCCAATTGCTCGCGCGTTAGTTCTCCGCGAACTTCTTCAATAAAGGCATCCTCTGATATATTCATGGATCTTAAAATTTGGGTAAACACATTGCGATCAAAGACACCATTTTTGTTTTGAAAGGCTTTAATAGATTGAATTTGTTCGCGAATAGCCTCATCGCTCACTGTAATCCCCAAATTCTTACTTTCAAGGTTCAAAAGAGTTTCTTGAATCATTTGCCCTAAAACCATTTGAGGGATGCCTGCGTTAAGGATTTGTTCTCGAGAGATTTTTCCTTCTGACTCAGCTGTGAGACGCTGAATCTGTTGTTGAACGCGCTCAGCGAAATCGTAGCGCCCGATAGTAAGATCTCCTACCTCTGCAACAACAGCATCGGGATCATGGGGACGGAACCAGCTTCCTCCTCCAAAAAAAGCCATAAAGCTTAAAGCCACAATGGCGAGAAAAACCTTGGCAACCCGAGATTGAGAGAATCTTTGAAACGCTTGAATCATTTTTTACCTTGAAACTATTTTATTTGAAAGAATCCTACAGATTCTTGAGCAAACTCGCAAGATAAGAAGCGTAAGTATCAAAAAACAGGACCTATACATGAAAAATCAAATGGATTGATGGCCATATGGGAAAACTTTAGATCTCCTACTTGGACTCCCACTCTTTGATTTGCGTCCTACTCCCTGGAAGAATAGATATGAAAAGCCTTTCTTCTTTAATGGGAGGTTCCGAGTGAACAGCTGCATTGTGAGAGCCTACAATAAAAACAGCCCCCTGATAAGGTTGTGCAATGGAAATGGCTTCTTTAGACCGCCCTAACATATCTGCAAATGCTTGACGATTATGGTCATTTTGCTCAGTCCCCTTACGCCATAAAGCATAAAATTCCTCTCTCTTATTATCAGGCAATCGATAAAATAAAGTCGGGGGTCCTTTTAGGGTCAGAGCAAACTTATAGGGATCTCCTGAATAAGGTTCGAAATAATAACCGTCCGTATGCCAGCGAGGCACATCATATTCTGAAGTCGGGGTAAATGCGCGCACAGCTACCCACGCTGTTTCTCGTCCCGAAGCTTGAAGAATCTCATTCACAAGTCTCACGATGAGGCCAGCAACTTCTTTAGCATCTGTTTCATTTCCTTTGCCCAAGGCTTTAACAAATTCCCTGACTTCAGATTCTAAGACATTTAGATTCCCATAATTATTATATGAGTCTGTTTTATTTATTTTGAGAGCATTTACAGTACTTTTTTCGTCCTCTGAGAGGTGAAGATCATAATAAGCAAATGAACGGCTTGGACTTAAAGCTTTTATAGCGGTTTGAATCTCTCTAATCTCTTTTTCATTCTCTATCGCAAGAGAAACATTTACCAAAAAAATATTTACAAAAAGATACATGTATAAAAACATTTTTACATTCATTTTAATAACCCCCTACCCTTTCTCTACTACTTTCTTTGATTACCCTGTGTCTGACTTTAACTTTGACTCAAAAATTCTTCAACGTTCCTTCCAGGATAGTCACGGCTTGGCCTCTTAAGTGCACGCGATCGTCAACAATCTGCAGACCTAATATTCCTCCACGAGGGGAAGCTTGGTAGGCCAGCAACTCAGACTTTCCTAATTTTTGCTGCCAGTAATCAGCAAGCTTACAATGGGCTGAGCCACAAACAGGATCCTCATTAACGCCAATCCGTGGTGCATACATCCGAGAGACGCAATCGTAAGGAGGTTTTCCCTTCGCAGTGACAATAAGAGCACGGCAATTAATCTCCTTAATGTGTGAGGGATCAAGTTTTAACTCTCTGACAAAGTTCGCGTCAATAAGTTCAACTATGACATCGTCATAGGCTTTAACTGCATTTACAATAGCCTCTCTCTTGAATAATTTCTCAAAAAGGTGGAAAGGCAAAATCTCACCCGTTTTCTGGAGAGGGAAATCTAAAATAATGTCCTTGCCCTCTTTTGTGACAAACAAAGGACCGGAAAGAGAATCAAAAGTGATGCCTCTCTCTTTAACAATGCCTTCTTCAAAAAGGATATGAGAAGAAGCTAGAGTTGCGTGCCCACAAAGCTTGACCTCAACAGCAGGAGTAAACCAACGGATATGGAAATGATCTGGCCTAATGGGTTTGAGAAAAGCCGTTTCAGACAAGTTCATTTCAGCTGCAATTTTTTGGCACATTTCGTCGGATAGAAATTCATCTACGATGATAACTGCCGCTGGATTTCCTGCAAAAGGTTTGTCTGTAAACGCATCAACGGTCCAAATTTTCATTTATGATCACCCTCTTGATTAGAAATAAGGTGTATTAGCTTGTTTCTAGCTTGTTCTTTAGTGCATTCAGCTACTGTAGCATCAACGAACGCTTTGCAAAAGTTACTTCAAAGGAGTACAAATGTTAAGGAGAAAAGTGGAGGGGGACAAACGATTGATGCATATCACTTTTATCCCCCTTCAAGAGAACCATTTTCCGCTCCTTCTCAAATGGCTTGAAACACCCCATGTGAAAGCTTGGTGGGATCAGGATATTCATTGGACACCTGAGCTGATCAAGAAAAGATTTGAAACCTATGTTCAAGGGTATAAAATTCTGAAAAATTTTAAAAAACCCATGCATTCTTTTATCATTTGTAGAGATGGAAAAGAGATTGGATATATCCAATTTTACAATGCCTATGATTTTCCACGGGAGCAAGGCTACGTGATTGAAGATCTCCCACAAAACATGGCTTCTCTTGATATTTTTATTGGAGAGGAGGAGGCAGTGGGAAAAGGTTTAGGACCTTTGCTCCTGACTCAATTTCTGAAAGAGCACATTGACCCAGTTTATGAGGCATGCTTTGTTGATCCAGATACAACGAATATTCAAGCCATTCGCGCCTATGAAAAAGCTGGATTTAAAGCGGTTAAAACCGTAAATGAGGGCGCGATCACTTGGATGATGAGGAGAGGATAATGACTCTTAAAACTCAAGTAAATGTTGCCCTTGTGGGGTTTGGATTTTCGGGGAGTACCTTTCATGCACCTTTTTTAAATGTACTTGAAGAGTATAATTTAACGTACGTTGTTTCCTCAAATTCCGAAAAGGTTCACAAGAGTCTTCCAAATGTTCGGGTTGAATCAGATCTTACCAAGGTTCTTAAAGATTCAACCATAGACTTGATTGTAATTGCGACTCCTAATACGACTCATTATGAATTGGCTAAAGCTTCTCTTGAAGCAGGAAAACACGTGCTTATTGATAAGCCTTTTACGGTACATTCGAGGGAAGCCCAGCATCTTATTGAAATAGCTAATCGCCAGAGGCGAATTGTAACCGTCTATCACAATAGACGATGGGATGGAGATTTCTTAACCCTTAAAAAGCTTCTCTCCGAAAAAATATTAGGAGAGGTCTATTTATATGAGGCTCACTTTCATAGATATAGGCCTCTCCCTAACCCTAAACGATGGAAAGAAGACTCCGCTTTAGGATCAGGAATTTTATACGATCTAGGCGCTCATTTGATTGATCAAGCCTTGCAGCTCTTTGGTCTGCCGGATACCATTAACGCTGATATCCTCCCCCAAAGACCCGGTGCTATTGCCGATGATTACTTCCACTTAACTTTAAAATATGGAACAAAGCGTGTGCTTCTAAAGGCCAGTAATCTCGTTTGTAACCCTGGGCCACGCTACCAAATTCATGGGACTCAAGGGAGCTTCTTAAAAAATGGAATGGATCCTCAAGAGCAAGATTTAATCGCAGGGAAAAATCCTCTTGATAAGAGTTGGGGACAAGGTAGAGAAGAGGATGAAGGCATCTTGAGTATAAATCAACAGCACATGCGACTCCCCACAATTCCAGGCAATTATGCAACCTTTTATAAATCTTTAGCGGAAGCTATTTACAATAACTCTCTCCCCCCTGTTCTTGCAGAGGAGGCCTATCAGGTCATACAGCTCACTGAAAAGTGTTGGGAGGAATCCAAGAAAAGTAAGAGGCAAATCCTTTGAAAAAATTGATTATTTTTGATTGTGATGGCGTTTTAGTAGATAGTGAAATTATCGCAAACCGTATTGACGCAGAACTCTTAACTCAACATGGGTACCCTCTTACAACCGAAGAGTGCATCAAACGTTTCACGGGAATGAATGATCAATCTGTTAAGAAAATTATCCTTGAAGAATCGGGTCTGAATATTTCTGAAAATTTCTCCGAGAGCGCTATTCTACAGGCTTTTGAAAATGAATTAACCCCTCTTATGCTTCCTGTTTTACATGCTGTTTCGGAACACAATATTGAAAGATGTGTGGCGAGCAATAGCTTAAAAAAGCGTGTTATCCGTGCTCTTGAATTAACAGAACAAATTCAATTTTTCAAAAAAGAGCACATTTTTACATCCGCTCAAGTCCAAAGAGGTAAGCCCGCTCCTGACTTATTTTTATTTGCAGCCGATCAAATGGGATATGCCCCCAAGAATTGCCTTGTCATTGAAGATAGCGTCGCTGGTATTCAGGCAGCTTGTGAAGCAGGGATAGACGTTATCGCTTTCTTAGGAGGAGGCCACGCTGGCTTTGAATGGTACAAAGAACGCATCAAAATCTACAATGTTCCGATTGCACATAATGCCACGGAAATAGAGACTATGATTAAGGAATACATGAAAACAATGATTTAGTTCAGTTTGCCGTGGTGTTAAGATGGCCAATTAAAAAATATTGACACGGATCCCTTTCTCTTTTATATCTTTTAGCACTCTCATGGTGAGAGTGCTAATTAAACCTAGTCAATTCCCAAACTAGAGGGAGAAAAAGATGAAATTTAGACCATTACATGATCGTGTTCTTGTTCGACGCATTGAGCAAGAAGAAAAAACAGCTGGCGGAATTATCATTCCGGACACTGCAAAGGAAAAACCCATTGAGGGTGAAGTTATTGCTATTGGTTCAGGCACACGCCTAGAAGATGGAAAAGTGATTCCTTTAGACGTTAAAGTCGGAGATCGCATTCTTTTTGGCAAGTGGTCTGGAACAGAAGTTAAATTTAGTGGCACTGAATATCTCGTGATGAAGGAATCCGACATCATGGGCGTTGTTGCTGCATAAAGGAAAGGAATATAAACGATGGCAAAAGAAGTAAAATTTAGTACGGATGCTCGCGAGCGCATGCTTCGCGGTGTTGAAATTCTTGCAGACGCTGTGCGCGTTACGCTTGGCCCTAAGGGACGCAATGTTATTCTTGATAAATCTTTTGGCGCTCCACGCATTACAAAAGACGGCGTGTCTGTTGCAAAAGAAATCGACTTGACTGACAAGTTTGAAAACATGGGCGCTCAAATGGTTCGGGAAGTGGCTTCCAAAACCTCCGACATTGCAGGTGATGGTACCACAACAGCCACAGTTCTCGCTCACGCTATTGTTAAAGAAGGCGTGAAGGCAGTTGCAGCTGGCATGAACCCTATGGACCTTAAGCGTGGCATTGATATGGCGGTTCAAGCCGTTATTGAAGATGTTAAAAAGCGCTCTCGGTCTGTTTCCACAAACCAAGAAATTTCTCAAGTGGGAACGATTTCTGCCAACGGAGAAACTGAAATTGGCGCCATGATTGCTCGTGCTATGGAAAAAGTGGGCAATGAAGGCGTTATTACGGTTGAGGAAGCAAAATCCCTTGAAACTGAACTTGATGTCGTTGAAGGAATGCAATTTGATCGTGGATATCTCTCCCCCTATTTCATCACTAATCCAGAAAAGATGATTTGTGAGATGGAGAATCCTTACATTCTTATCCATGAAAAAAAGTTGACTGGGCTCCAACCTCTTCTTCCTGTTCTTGAGACGGTTGTTCAATCAGGACGTCCTCTTTTGATCATTTCTGAAGATGTTGAGGGCGAAGCTCTCGCAACTCTCGTTGTGAACAAACTTCGTGGTGGCCTTAAAGTTGCGGCTGTTAAGGCACCTGGTTTCGGCGATCGTCGGAAAGCGATGCTTGAGGATATTGCTATCCTTACCGGTGGTCAGCTCATCTCTGAAGATATCGGGATCAAGCTTGAGAATGTTAACGTCAGCATGTTGGGAACTGCAAAGCGCGTTCTTATCTCCAAGGAAGATACAACCATCATCAATGGAGCGGGTGCAAAGGCGGATATTGACGCGCGTTGCAATCAAATTCGCGCTCAAGTCGAAGAATCTTCTTCCGATTATGATCGTGAAAAACTTCAGGAGCGCTTGGCTAAACTTTCCGGTGGCGTTGCTGTCATCCGTGTTGGTGGAGCGACCGAAATTGAAGTAAAAGAACGTAAAGATCGCGTCGAAGATGCTATGTACGCAACAAGAGCGGCTGTTGCTGAAGGTATTGTTGCCGGCGGCGGTGTAGCTCTCTTACAAGCTTACAAGTCCCTTGAGTCCCTCAAGCCACAAAATGACGAGCAACGGGTCGGCATCGACATTATCCGTAGAGCTCTTCAAGCTCCAGCACGGCAAATCGCTGTAAACGCTGGTGTTGATGGGTCCATCGTTATTGGAAAGCTTTTGGATAGCAAGGACATTAACTATGGATACAACGCTCAAACAGGCGAATATACAGATCTCGTTAAGGCTGGAATCGTAGACCCAACCAAAGTTGTCCGCATTGCTTTACAAGATGCGGCTTCTATTGCAGGACTTTTGATTACAACCGAAGCTATGGTTGCTGAAAAGCCTGAGAAGAAAGAAGCTTCAATGCCAAATATGGATGGCATGGGCGGAATGGGTGGAGGCATGGGCTTCTAAAGAAGCCCACCTTCCTATCTCTTTAAAAAGAGGGTCATTTTATATGGCCCTCTTTTTTATTAACCAGTTTTTAAGACTCTCTTGATAGCCTTGAATTGAAAAGGATTATAGGAAGAGGCACCTGATGCAAATTTATACTCTACGCCAAAGATTATTGTGTTTTTTCCTTCTCCAAAAGTATCGTGCTGAAATTGTTTCAACATCTCTGAGATCCCGAAACAAGTTCGGAACAACAATAATAAACATAAAATATAAAATAGTTGCAGTACTATTCATTTTTTTATTTTCTGGCATGAATGCCTTTGCCAGTGCTCCCGAATGCCCTTTATATTCGACAAAACGGGAGTGCCTTGCCTCCGTTGAAGAAAATTATAGAAAATTTCTTGATTTTATTGAAGAAGAATATGATTCTCCAAAAGACACATTAATTGAAGCCGCTAATGATATTAAAAAATATGAAAGCCTCGCTTGCCAAAAAACTTGTCTGAATTAAAGGTCTGTAAATTTTAGACGCCACAGTCATCCAGTCACCTGCACATATTGGCAGGGGCTAAAATTCTGTGGTTCCTGAGGAACCTTATCTTTTCTATTAACCACCCAACCACACTTTAAATCATTAAGTACCCCGGGGTAACTCAACGTTTCCGTTCTAACGCATCTGACTGAAGCAGAAACCAAAGATCTTCTAGCTAGTTCAGATCTTCACTTTGATTTCTGTGCTCTTTCGAGCCAGCTTCGTTAGAGGACTCCGCTCAAACCTTTCGGTCTTGACTTCTTAGTCCATCATTAGAATACCTATAGAAAATAAAAAAAGCGAATTTCTGAATTAGCCATATGCGCATGGGAGTTGTAAGCTGGGTAAGTTATGTTTTACACGCCCCGGCGGGAGAGAAGAGCAGCTGAGAGAGTTCCTTCATCAAGGTAATCAAGCTCTCCCCCTACAGGGACACCGCGAGCAAGGCTTGAAATATGGGTAATACCAACCTCTTTCAATCTTTCAGTGATGTAATGACTGGTGGTTTGCCCTTCAACGGTTGCATTAAGGGCTAAAATGACTTCATGAATGCTTTCTCTTTGGCAGCGCTGCAGGAGGGAAGACAAACGAATATCTTGAGGCCCGATTCCATCTAAGGCGGATAAAACGCCGCCTAAAACATGATAGCGTCCCTTAAAAGAAGCGCTTCTCTCCAAAGCCCACAGATCGGCTACATTTTCTACAACACACAGAAGGGTGGTATCACGCCGCACATCTTGACAAAGAGCGCAGGGATCTTGGGAATCCAAATTTCCGCAGTGGCTGCAGTCCTTCACTTTTATACCAGCAATCTGTAAGGATTCTGTTAGGGCCGAAAGCGTTGTGCTTCTATTTTGAAGCAAATGCAAAGCAATGCGCTTTCCCGAGCGCGGTCCAAGCCCGGGAAGCTTTGAAATCAGTTGAATGAGGGTTTTGAGCTCTTCACTAATCATCTCTTAAAAGGGGAGTTTCATCCCTCCAGGCAGCTTAAGGCCGCCCGTTACCTTTTGCATTTCTTCTGCAGATTTTTCATTTGCTTTTTTCTGGGTATCATGAAGAGCAGCCACCAAAAGATCTTCAAGAACTTCGCCCTCTTTTGGATCGAGGAGGCTGGGATCAATTTTAACCTCCTTAATGGTTCCTTGACCGTCTGCCTGTATTTTCACAAGACCACCGCCAGAAGTGCCTTCCACCTCAAGGGTGGTGAGTTTTTCTTGGACTTCTGCCATCTTTGCTTGCATCTTTTGCGCTTGCTTCATCATATCGCCAATGTTACCAAACATTTTCTCTCTCTTTCCTTAATTGTCTTCAATATGCGTTAGGGTTGTTCCTGGGAACGTTTCTATGAGGGTTTTGACAAGCGGTGTCTGCAAAATCCTTTGCCTTCGTTCTTCAAGAGCTTGCTGTTCTTTTTCATGAAGGCTAGGTTGACCGATTTCAGCCGAAATTGCAATCGTCCAGACTTCATTCCTTAACTTTTTTAACAGATCTTCCAGTTGCTTTGGCAAACTTTTCGGCGCCCTTTCAGTCAGGCGGAGCTTAAGGCAAGGTGGCGCAAATTCAACAAGGTGGACATCATATAAAAGATGAGCTTGCAACATCCCTTCCCGCTGTTGACTGACCCACTCAACAAGATCGTCAAAGGAAGTAAATAATGATTTTGCCTCAGTTAAGACTTTTTTTTTTCAAGAGGGCTTTCTACAGCCCCTTCTAAAAGCTCTGCCAAAGAAGGGAGAGGAGCCAGGTGGGTCAGGCGAATCATAAGAACTTCTAGAGCTTTTTGAGGACAAGGCGCCCTCTTCATTTCCTCAAATCCCTTTAAAAGAATTTGCCAGATGCGGGTCAGAGTTGGAAGAGAAAGAGAAGCCGCAAGTTCGAGTCCCTTTTGGCGTTTTTCAGCTGTAATTTCAATGTCTTGGGCCAGCTCTGGACTAATTTTGAGGCACTGTACCCAATGGGTCAAATCCAAAAGTTCTTCCAAAACCCGCAATCCTTCCGCTCCTTCCTGATAAAATTGGCGAAGTTTCTCAAGAGCCTCTTTGATATTTCCTTCCATCATAACATGAAAAAGATCTAAAAGAGCCCCTTGATCGGAAAGCCCCAACATTTCCCGAATTTGAGCCGTTGTCACGTTTGAGGAGCCATAGGTAATGGCTTGATCAAGGAGAGAAAGACCATCGCGTACTGAGCCTTCCGCAGCTTTGGCTATTAACTTTATAGCTTCTTCCTCGTAAGTCACACCTTCCTTCTCACAGAGCTCTTGGAAGTAACCACCTAAGGTTGCGCTTTCAATACGTTTAAGATCAAATCGCACGCAGCGAGATAGAATTGTGGCGGGAACTTTATGAATTTCCGTTGTAGCAAAGATAAACTTAACATGAGCGGGGGGCTCTTCAAGAGTTTTCAACAGCGCGTTAAACGCGCTTTTTGAGAGCATGTGGACTTCATCAATAATATAAATTTTATAGTGCGCCGCAACTGCCTTATAACGGGAAGCCTCAATAATCTCCCGAATATCATCAACGCCCGTACGGCTGGCCGCATCGATTTCAATAACGTCTAAAGCATGATCTTGCGCAATTGAGGTACAGGAGCCACAAATCCCACAAGGCTCTGGGGTGGGACCATTTTCACAATTTAAGGAACGAGCGATAATACGTGCCGTTGTTGTTTTTCCTGTTCCGCGAATACCTGTAAGGATAAAGGCATGGCCTAAGCGATTCCCTTCAATACCCCTTCTCAAGGTTTGAACAAGGAAGTCTTGACCGATCACCTCACTTAGTTTTGTAGGACGGTATTTACGCGCTAAAACGCGATAACCTTCTGCAGACACCGCCTTGTAGGCTTCAGGAATGATTTTAAGGGCCGTATTCGTCACGTTTTTCTATCCTTTAATGGTGAGGGGCTGGCATAACGTGACCCGCAAGGATCTTACGACGGCTGCTTCCTTCCGGACCTGACCGGGTTTGTAAGACTTACGTCCACAAACCAACCCCTCATTCCTCTTATAGCAAATAAATTGGGGGAGAGGGCAAGAAAAATGTATATTAAAGAGCCTTTAATTCCATACCCGCCTCAATCAAAGAATGCTTGATTTTAATAAGGTCTAGCCAGACCTCACGCTTTTGCCCGGGAGAGCGAAGAAGGTAAGCGGGATGAAAGATGGCAATGATTTTTATTTTTTTCCCGGCTTCTGTTGTATAATCCTTCCAAGTTCCGCGCATGCGCATAATCCCATCCCGTCCTCCCAAAAGGGTTTTCGCTGCCGTTCCCCCCACGAGAATCAAAAAATCAGGATTCACCAGGTCAATATGACGCTGAACAAAGGGGAGACAGGCCTCAGCTTCTGCGGGGGTGGGTTGGCGATTTCCCGGCGGCCGCCAGGGAATGATATTAGTGATATAGAAATTCTCTCGCGTCAGCCCAATAGTAGACAACATTTTATCCAAGAGTTGACCGCTTTGACCCACAAAGGGAAGGCCTTGACGATCCTCATCCGCTCCGGGAGCCTCGCCAATAAACATCACCCGCGCTTCAGGATTTCCGTCCCCAAAGACAAGGTTTGTGGCTGTATATTTAAGGGCACAACCTTCAAAGGCTTGAAGGGCTTTTTTGAGTTCTTTTAAAGACTGAGCTGAGCTGGCTGATTGATGAGCGGTGTCATGAGCAACTTGTGGAGAAATGAGAGGCGCCACTGGAGCTTTTTCCTTTGCCATTTCCTTTTCTTCTGAAGAAGGAGAAGAAATCTCGACCTTTTTCTCTTTTTCTTCAAAACGATTGTGAGGTATATGGGAGATAACCTCATCATCCCCCGCATCCTTATAAATAGATAAAAGTGTTTTTAAGACATCAATATTCATCATACCTATACCTAACAT